>LFJI01000265.1 GCA_001235855.1 Candidatus Burkholderia brachyanthoides | reverse complement strand
GCACGATCACCATGCAGGTGGCGCGCAACTTCTTCCTGTCGAGCGAAAAGACCTATACGCGCAAGATCTACGAGATATTGCTCGCCTACAAGATCGAGCGCACGCTGACGAAAGATCAGATTCTCGAAGTCTATACGAATCAGATCTATCTTGGCCAGCGCGCGTACGGTTTTGCGAGCGCGGCGCGCGTGTACTTCGGCAAGGATCTTAAAGATGTGACGCTCGCTGAAGCCGCGATGCTCGCCGGTCTGCCGAAAGCGCCTTCGGCCTATAACCCGGTCGTCAATCCGAAGCACGCGAAGGTGCGGCAGGAGTACATCCTGCAACGCATGCGCGAACTGAATTTCATCAGCGAAGACGAGTACGAGCAGGCGAAGAAGCAGCCGCTCGTCGTGAAGGGTCAGGGCCGCGAATTCAGCGTGCATGCCGAATACGTTGCGGAAATGGTGCGCCAGATGATGTACGCGCAATACCGCGAGGAAGCCTATACGCGCGGCCTGAACGTCGTGACCACCATCGATTCCGCCGATCAGGACGCCGCATACAAAGCCGTGCGCAAAGGTCTGATGGACTACGAGCATCGTCACGGATATCGCGGGCCGGAAGGCTATATCGACCTGCCGAAGGACCCGGACGACCGCGAACAGGCCATCGACGACGTGCTCGCCGAGCATCCGGACAACGGCGAGATCGTCGCGGCGATCGTCAAGTCGGCGAGCCCGAAGGAAGTGAAGGCGAGCTTCATCGACGGCAATGTGGCGACGATCAGCGGCAACGATCTGCGCTTCGTCGCCTATGCGCTGGGTCCGAAGGCGCAGCCGAACGCGCGCATCCGTCCGGGCGCGTTCGTGCGGCTCATGAAGAACGACGACGGCGACTGGATCATCACGCAATTGCCACAAGTGGAAGGCGCGCTGATCTCGATGGTCCCGCAAGACGGCGCAATCCGCGCGCTGGTCGGTGGCTTCGACTTCAACAAGAACAAGTTCAATCACGTGACGCAGGCATGGCGTCAGCCGGGCTCGAGCTTCAAGCCGTTCATCTATTCGGCTTCGCTCGAAAAAGGCTTGTCGCCGGCGACCATCATTAACGACGGACCGCTGTTCTTCAGCGCGGCGGAAACCGGCGGCCAGGCGTGGGAGCCGAAGAACTACGGCGGCGGCTTCGACGGCCCGATGACCATGCGCGCCGCGTTGCAGCGCTCGAAGAACATGGTGTCGATCCGTATCCTCAACAACATCGGCACCAAGTACGGGCAGCAGTACGTGACGCGCTTCGGCTTCGACGCGGACAAACAGCCCGCCTATCTGCCGATGGCGCTCGGCGCGGGTCTCGTCACGCCCTTGCAGATGGCGGCGGGCTATGCGGTGTTCGCGAACGGCGGCTATCGCGTGAATCCGTATCTGATCGCGGATATCACCGATCCGTACGGCGCAGTTGTGTCGCATCCGCAACCGCTGGTCGCGCAGCAGAGCGCGCCGCTCGCCATCACGCCGCGCAACGCCTATGTGATGAACAGCCTGCTGCAGAACGTCGCGCAGCGCGACACGGGCGCGAAGACCAACGAACTGAAGCGCACCGACCTCGCTGGCAAGACGGGCACGACCAACGATTCACGCGATGCCTGGTTCGCGGGCTATCAGCGCACGCTGGTGGCGATCGCGTGGATCGGTTACGATAATCTGCGCAGCCTGGGCGACAACAGCCTGGGCGACAAGGAAACCGGCGGCGGCCTCGCGCTGCCCGTGTGGATGGACTACATGAAGCGCGCGCTGCAAGGCATGCCGGAGTGGAAGCCGACCATGCCGCCCGATGTGAAATCGCTCAGCGGCGAATTGTACTTCGACGACATGACGCCGGGCCACGGCTTCGTCGCGACGATCGGCGTGAGTCAGGCGCCGGAAGGCGGCGTGTCGGGTGTCGCCGCGCCGACGCCGGAAGTGGGTGAACAGGAAAAGCAGGACATCATGAATCTGTTCAAGGGACAGTGAGCGCGTCGACCGGCGCAAGCTGAAGATCGAAGGCCAGACGAAGCGCGGGCGGATACACTCATCCGCCCGCGTTTTTTATGCCTTGAAACTGACCGGTTCGCCCGCCTGTTCCGTCGAATACTTCGACAAGGTCGCGAAGAATTCGCTGTCGTCGCGCGTGTCGCGCCACTTGCCATCGACGTATTTGTAATGGAATCCGCCCGCTTTCGCCGCGAGCCAGATTTCATGTTTCGGCGGCTGCAGATTCACGATCACCTTGGTGCGATTTTCGAATTCCAGCGTCAGAACGTTGCCGCTGCGCTCGAACTCGATATCGGCGTCGGCACTGTCCACCGAGCGCTCGATGGCCGTCAGCGCGGCCTCGGCCAGCCTCAGGTATTCCTGGTCTGTCATGCTAAACTCTAAAGATTTAAACGCGAATTAAAAAGCAAAAAGATATAAATATAAGGACGGTCATGCGAGTCGTTTTCAGGATGAGCGCGATTTTAGCGGCTTTGAGCATTTCCGCCGCGACGCTGGTCACGCTCGGGGGATGTGGGCAACGCGGTCCGCTCTATTTGCCGTCGGTCCCGCCTATGTTGCAACGTCCCGCTGATCTTCAGGATACGCCGCCTTCGGCATCCGCTCCGAGCGGCGAAGTGCCGAACACCGCAGGCCAGCCCCTGCAGCTCGCGCCGGAAACGGAGCTGAAATCGGCGCCGGCTTCCACCGCTGCACCCAAAGCGGCCTCGTCCACCGAGTAACTCGCCTTGTCTCACGCTCTCACGCGCCTTCCGGCGCCTTCCCGATTCCAAACATGAACGATTCCGCATTTCACTTGGTCGACGGCATGTTGCACGCCGAAGGCGTCTCCGCCGCATCGCTCGCGGATCAATTCGGCACGCCGCTCTACGTCTATTCCCGCAATGCGCTGACGCACGCCTATCGCGCTTACGCCGATGCCTGCGCCGGCCGCAAGGCGAAGATTCACGTCGCGGTCAAGGCGAATAGCAATCTCGCGGTGCTCAACGTGTTCGCGCGCATGGGCGCGGGCTTCGACATCGTGTCGGCGGGCGAACTGGCGCGCGTGATCGCAGCGGGCGGCAAGCCCGAAGATACGGTTTTTTCGGGCGTCGGCAAGTCGGCGGCCGAGATGCGCGAGGCGCTCGAGATGGGCGTGAAATGCTTCAACGTCGAATCGATTCCCGAACTGCACGTGTTGAACGACGTCGCTAAGTCGCTCGGCAAACGCGCGCCGGTCTCGCTGCGCGTGAATCCGGACGTCGATCCGAAAACACATCCGTATATTTCCACCGGCCTGAAGGCGAACAAGTTCGGTGTCGCCTTTAGCAATGCGCGCGCCACCTATCGCGCGGCGCACGCCATGGATCATCTCGATGTCGTCGGCATCGATTTCCATATCGGTTCGCAGATCACCGAGATCAGCCCGTATCTCGACGCGCTCGACAAGGTGCTCGACCTCGTCGAACAGATCGAAGCGGACGGCATGAGCATTCGTCACGTGGATGTCGGCGGCGGTCTGGGCATCACCTACGACGACGAAACGCCGCCGGATATCGGCGAGTTCGTGAAGACGCTGCTCGATCGCATCGACGCGCGCAGTCACGGCCGGCGCGAGGTGTACTTCGAGCCGGGGCGCTCGCTCGTCGGCAACGCGGGCGTGCTGCTCACGCGCGTCGAGTATCTGAAGCCGGGCGAGGAAAAGAACTTTGCCATCGTCGATGCCGGCATAAACGATCTCGCGCGTCCCGCCATGTATCAGGCGTTTCACCGCATCGTGCCGGTCGTGCGGCGCTACGGCGCGACGGCGCAGACTTACGACGTCGTCGGCCCGGTGTGCGAAAGCGGCGACTGGCTCGGGCGCGACCGGGCGCTTGCCGTCGAAGCTGGCGATCTGCTTGCAATCTGCTCGGTGGGCGCCTACAGCTTCGCGACGAGTTCGAACTACAACACGCGTCCACGCGTGGCCGAAATCATGGTCGATGGCGACCGCGCGCACGTCGTGCGCGAGCGTGAAGTCGTGAAGGAATTGTTCGCGGGGGAATCGGTTCTGCCGAACTGAAGCGTCATTCGCTCATCGAAAAAGCGATGCCATCGAAAGCATCGCTTTTTTTATGGCGATCGAGCGATCCGGCGATCAACCCAGATGTGAGCCTTGCGCCTTGTACAGCTCGCGGAACGTCGGCCCCACCGGGGCGGGCATGTCGCGCGTGCCGGTACAGCCCCCGCGCCCATCGGCAGGCGCGAGATCGTCTTCCGGCTGCCGCCCATGCGCTCCATCACGCGCACCGCAAGCTTGGTGAAGAGCGCGTAGGCCGTGGGCCGCATCGCCAGATAGCCCCTGCCGCGAGCGTCGCGCATTCCGTCCACGGCCGCAGACGTCGCTCCGTCTGTTTCTCGCGCAGCTTGCGCAACAGATCCGACAAGGGAATGCCGACCGGGCACACGCTATTGCATTCGCCGCATAAGGTCGCGGCCTGCGGCAGGTCGAGCGCCTTGTCGATGCCGGCATACGCCGACGTCAACACCGAACCCATCGGCCCGGGATAGACCCAACTATACGCATGCCCGCCGATCTTCTGATACACTGGATAATAGTTAAGTTAATGCACGTGCCGCACTGGATGCAGCGCAGCATCTCCTGAAATTCGCTGCCAATGAGCCCCGTGCGTCCGCCATCGACGAGCACGAAGTACATATAGCTCCGGCCCGTTCTGTTCGCCTTCGGCGCGCGGCCCGGTCAGCAGCGAAAAATAGTTCGGCACGGTCTGTCCGGTGGCCGAGCGCGGCAGCAGACGCATGGCGGTCGCGAGATCCTCGAGCGTCGGCAGAATCTTTTCGATGCCCGTTACCGCCACATGCACGCGCGGCATCACGGTGCGTATTCCACGCGAAGTCGAGTGGGGATTTCACGGCAAAGCGAGTGCTGCGG
>LFJI01000264.1 GCA_001235855.1 Candidatus Burkholderia brachyanthoides | reverse complement strand
TTCGCCAGCTGAAGCGGAGGAGCACTACAATCTCAATCAGGCGTTGCCCGTTCGCATGACTTAACGCCAAACTCCAAACTCATTAGTTTCCGAAAAAACCGGAGCGCTTCATCCTTGCTCATGGTGGATGTTTTTGTTATTTGCTGGTTTCCGACTTCGACAATTAGATTCTCAGCTGAAACCACCACCGCTTTCAATTTCCCGCCTCAACTCCCCCGTACACCCACTTCTGACTTTAGCGCCAACGTCATTCGCTAAAAGCTTTGCTGCACCGCCCGCTTTTGCGTGGATATAATGGTCCGAGGTCATGCTGGTTTGGCGCGATTTGTCAATAGGCGCACTCTTTTTGAGCTTTCCGACGAATTGAAGCCGAACCGCGCCGATTTTTATGCCTGTGTCGCGGGTGTCATTTCAACTTCGCGGATCAAGGTGGCCCCTTTCGTGTGGCATGGAAGGGGGCGAACGATCGAGCCGGCGCAGCGCACGCCGGCGGCTGGCGCAATCAGGAGGCGGCAATGCTTGAATCACTTTCGCTCGCAGCGGGCCTGTCATGGGCGAGCGGTTTGCGCCTGTATCTCACGGTGTTCGTGGCGGGGCTATTCGAGCGCATGGGTCTGATCCATCTCCCCGACACGCTCGCGGTGCTGGGTTCGCCCTGGGTGATCGGCGTTGCGGCGGTACTCGCCGTGGTCGAATTCCTCGCCGATAAAATTCCCGCTTTCGATTCCCTCTGGGACGCCGTTCACACGCTGATCCGCATTCCGGCGGGCGCGGTGCTCGCGGCCGGCACGCTCGGCCACGCCGATCCGGCCTTGCTGACCATCGCCGCGCTGGCTGGCGGCACGCTTGCGGGCGCATCGCATTTTGCGAAGGCTGGCACGCGCGCGCTGATCAATCTGTCGCCGGAACCGGTGTCGAACTGGGCGGCATCAGCGACCGAGGATGTCGGCGCGCTTCTCGGCATCGCGTTCGCCATGTTCGTGCCCCTGTTGTTCCTCGTGATGCTGATTTTCTTCCTCGTTTGTGCCGGGTGGGCATTGCCGCGTCTGGCGCGCGGCGTGCACGGCGGCGTGTCGCGCATGGCCAAACACATGCTGCCCAGTACGCACACGTCCATGAACCGGCTGCGGAGCAAGCACGATTGAGCACCACGGCCAAGCCTGACTCAGCGGTCCAACCCACGCCTCATTCGCACCGTATCATCCGGATCGGCTTCCTGCAGATGATGCACCAGTCCTGGCGCATGACCGCGCGCGACTGGCGCGCGGGCGAACTCACCATGTTGCTGCTCGCGCTGGTGCTGGCCGTGGCGGCACTCGCAAGCGTCGGATTCCTCGCCGATCGCATGCGTCAGGGCCTGGCGCGCGACGGACGCCAGATGATCGCCGCCGACTTCGTCGTGCGCGCCGATCACCTCGTCGATCCGATGTTCGCGGGCGAAGCGAAATCGCTCGGTCTCGAAACCGCCGGCACCACGATCTTCCCCAGCATGATCAGCTCGACGGTCGCACAGCCGGTGTCGCGCCTCGCCGCGATCAAGGGCGTGACGCCGGGTTATCCGCTGCGCGGCGCGCTGCGTATCGCGAAATCCGCCAACGGGCCGGACGAGGCCGCGCACGGTATTCCCGCGCCCGGCACGGTCTGGATCGATCCGGCCCTGCTTTATGCGCTCAAGACGCCAGTCGGCGGCACGGTGAAAGTCGGCACGCAGACCTTCACCGTGGACGCCGTCATCACGCGGGAGATGAATCGCGGCTTCTCCTTCGTCAATTTTTCGCCGCGCCTGATGATGCGCGCCGACGAAATCGCCGGCACCGGGCTGATCGGCTACGGCAGTCGCGTCACGTACCGGCTGCTGGTGGCGGGTCCGGACAAGCAGGTCGAGGACTTCGCGAAGTTCGCGCGCGAAAAGGCCGACGGCGGCAAATTGCGCGGCGTCGCGCTGGAATCGCTGTCGGACGGGCAGCCGCAGGTGCGGCAGACCATCGACCGCGCAAGCCACTTCTTGATTCTCGTGTCACTCCTGACCGCGCTGCTGGCGGCGGTTGCGATCGCGATGGCCGCGCATCGCTTCGCGTGGCGGCATCTCGACGGCTGCGCGCAGATGCGTTGTCTCGGCGTCAGCCAGTGCACCTTGCGCGCGTTGTTCCTGAACGAGTTTCTGGCGATCGGCGTGATCGGCAGTGTCGTGGGCGTCGTGCTCGGCTTCGGCGGCCATCTGGTGCTGCTAAACTGGCTCGGCTCGCTCGTCGATGTCGAACTGCCACAGCCGACCGTCTGGCCTGCGCTGCAAGGCATCGCGATGGGACTCGTGCTGCTGCTCGGCTTCGCGCTGCCACCGCTCTTGCCGCTGACGCGCGTGCCGCCGGTGCATGTGATCCGCCGCGAAATCGGCGATGCGGCGCGCGTCGCGCATGCGGCGTATGGCGTCGGCGTCGTGCTGTTCACGGCGCTGCTGGTGCTTGCGGCGGGTGAACTGAAGCTCGGCGGCATCGTCGCGGGCGGATTCGCAGCGGGGCTCTTGCTGTTTGGCGCGATCGCGCGCGCGGCGCTGTGGGCGGCGGCGCGCTTCGTGCGGCGTGAGCGCAGCGCCGCGGGCATCGGCTGGCGTCATGCGCTGGCTTCGCTGGAGCGGCGTAGCGGGTCGAGCGCGCTGCAGATCACGGCGCTCGGCATCGGGCTGATGTGTCTGCTGCTGATCGGCATGACGCGTAACGATCTCATCAAGGGCTGGCGCGACGCTACGCCGCCCGATGCGCCTAACCAGTTCCTCATCGATATCCAGCCGGATCAGCGGCAGGGCGTGCTGAATTATCTGCACACGCACGGCCAGCCCGACGCCGAACTCTCGCCGATGGTGCGCGCGCGGCTCGTCGCCATCAACGACAAGCAGGTGAATCCTGACGACTACGCGAAGCCCGACGCCAAGCGTCTGGTGGATCGCGAATTCAACCTGTCCTATTCGACTGAATTGCCCGACGACAACCGCGTCACGCAAGGCGCGTGGTTTGGCCGGGACACTAAGCCGCAGGTGTCGATCGAAGAGGGCATCGCCAAGACCATACAGGTGAAGATGGGCGACATGCTGCGCTTCGAGGTCGCCGGAATGCCGGTGGAGGCGCCGGTGACGAGCATACGCAAGATCGACTGGAATTCCTTCAAGGTGAATTTCTTCGTGCTGCTGCCGCCCGATGCGCTCGCCGATCTGCCCGCGACCTTCATCACCAGTTTTCATCTGCCAGCGGAACAGTCGCGCGTGATCGACGGACTGATCGTGCCGTATCCGAACATCACCGCGATCGACATCGCGCCAATCCTCGAGCAGATTAAGCGCACGCTCTCGCAGGTGATCGGCGCGGTGCAGTTCCTGTTCATTTTCACGCTGGCGGCGGGCGTGCTCGTGCTGTATGCGGCGCTCGCCGGCACACGCGACGAGCGCATGCGCGAATCGGCGCTGCTACGCGCGCTCGGCGCGTCGCATAAACAGGTGCGCTCGGTGCAGATCGCCGAGTTCGTCGCGGTAGGCGGCCTGTCCGGACTGATGGCGGCGCTGGGCGCGCAAGGCATTGGCTATGTGCTGGCATCGCGCGTGTTCGAGTTTCATATCGATTTCAATCCGTGGCTCGTGCCCACGGGCATCGTCGCAGGCGTGGCGGGCGCGGGCATCGGCGGATGGATGAGCCTGCGGCGCGTGCTGGCGCGTCCCGCGCTTCAATCGCTGCGCGATGCGTGACTTTGTTTCTCCGATGACCGAAGCAAATCAATCCCCTGAAGACGAAGTGCAACAGCCGACCGCGTTCGAACTGATCGGCGGCGAAAAACGCGTACGCGCGATGGTCGACCGCTTCTACGACCTGATGGATCTCGAACCGGAATTCGCGGGCATCCGCGCGCTGCATCCTCCGACACTCGACAACTCGCGCGACAAGACCTTCTGGTTCCTGTGCGGGTGAATGGGCGGGTCGGATCATTACATCAGCCGATTCGGGCATCCGCGTTTGCGAGCGCGGCATCTGCCGTTCGCGATCGCATCCGGCGAGCGCGATCAGTGGCTGCGTTGCATGGCGTGGACAATGGAGGATGTCGGTATCGACGAGGCCTTGCGTGAGCGCCTGCTGACTTCCTTCTTCGATACCGCCGACTGGATGCGCAACCGTCCCGGTTGATTCGCTGCGTTTTGTGTCGGGCGAGCGGGCGCGGGCGTGCGGCATCATAGTCCGCAGGCGCGGCCAGCGCGCCTGCATCCCCGAATACAGCCAGGAAGCACGACCATGAATACACGCGCACTTTTCCGCGAGGACGCCTATCTGACGCATTGCGAGGCGACCGTTACGGCGGTGGACGAGTAGGGCATCCATCTCGATCAGACCATTTTCTATCCGCTGGGCGGCGGCTAGGCGGGCGATGCCGGCACGCTGACGCTCGCCGACGGCACGAAGATCGTCATCGCCGAGACCCGCAAGGCGAAGTTCGAAGGCGCCACGCCCGACGATGCCACGCACGTCCCTCCCTGCGCCCGGCCAGGAAGAGGCGCTAGCGCGTCTGAAGGCGGGCGATGCGGTCACGGCCGAGATCGACTGGGAGCAGGGCTACATGCGCATGCATACGGCGAGTCATCTGGTCTGCGCAGTGCTGCCGTTTCCGGTCGATGGATGCAGCATCACGACCGAATACGCGCGCCTCGATCTGGCGACGGTCGAGCCGATCGAACGCGAGGCCGTGGAAGCGAAGCTGAACGAACTGATCGGCGGATCGCACGCGGTGAGCACCGAATGGATCACCGATGACGAAATGGCCGTGCGCCCCGAACTCGTCCGCACGATGAGCGTTAAACCGCCGATGGGGCTTCGGGCGCGTGCGTCTGCTGCGGACTCCAGCCGCGCGTCGGCGCTGGCCGCTAAACGCTTGCTGGCGCACATCTCGCAACAAC
>LFJI01000263.1 GCA_001235855.1 Candidatus Burkholderia brachyanthoides | reverse complement strand
CGGACGAACCATTCGTCCGAAGTGTTACTCCTGTCCTGGAACAGGTGTTACCCATGTCTCCGGTCTATACATGGCCGATGACCATCCGATCGTTCTTCTCGCTATTTCGGACCAGTTCTCCAAGCTTCCCGGGTATGAGGTCGTCGCGGCGGTGAATTCCGGCGCAGAATTGATTCGCGTGTTGGAAAAGGAACCAGTCGATCTCACCATCTCACCATTACTGATCTGGTGATGCAGGCCGAGGAGGAAGTGGAGCTCGACGGCTTGCGCATGGTGAGTAAACTGCGTCCCTCGCATCCTGACATTCCTCTGGTGGTGATTACCATGATGACCAGAGGCGGCATGTTCCACGAACTGTGCAAGCTGGGTGTCGCCGCCATCGTCAGCAAGGAAGAGCCCGCCAGCGAGTTGGCGCAAATCAGCATGCGCGCGCTGATCAGCAAAGAGACGAAGACGATCGTTTCGCCGAAGATCCAGATGCGCCTGGCCCGGGAAGGTTCGACCACGAAGGATCTCGCGCGGGAACAGCCGCTTTCGCCACGCGAACTCGAGGTGGTCAGGCTGTTTGCGCAGGGCGTGTCTGTGACTGAGATCGCTCGCACGCTGAACCGTTCGGTGCCCACGGTCGCCACACAGAAGTGTGCTCGGCCATGCGCAAACTGCATGTCGAGAATCACGTCGATCTCGTCAAGTACGCAGCTCGAACGGGCCTGGCCTGACACAGCGCCACATCACACCATACTCGCATCCCGCCAATCGTAGCGATTGTGCGCTAATCGCACATTCTGATTTTCTTTACCGCTGGATTTTGTTTCGCGGATCGCATAGTATTATTTTGTTCAGACATGAATTTGCGACCCGTGCCGTATGCGCGGAACGCATCATTCGATGAGGAGAAGAGCAAAATGAGGGAGACACGATCCAACAAGACCCGCATCGCAGTGGCAGGCGCGCGCGGGCTACATCGGACAGGCGCACATGAATTTCGCGCGCAGCAACGCGACGTGCCCGCTCGCGGCGATCATCGATCCCGCGCCAGCGGCAAGCTAGATCGCGGCTAAGGCGGGCGTGCCGCTCTATCGGACGCTCGACGAGCTGATCGCGAAGGATCGGCCAGATGGCATCGTGCTGGTGACGCCGAATTAGTTGCATGTCGAGCACGCACGCGTCTGTCTCGACGCGCGTATTCCAATGCTGCTGGAAAAACCCATCGCGCCGACGATGGCCGAAGCGCACGCGTTCACGGACGCCGTCCGTGGATACATCGGGCGTGCCGATGCTGATAGGCCATCATCGCGCGCACAGTCCGATCATGGCGCGCGCCAAACAGGTGATCGACGAGGGCCGGCTCGGCAAGCTCGTCGCGGTGATCGGCAGCGCGGTCTTTTTCAAGTCCGACCACTATTACGCTGACTCGCCCTGGCGTCGCGAGCCGGGCGGCGGCCAGATCCTGCTCAACATGATTCACGAAGTGCACAATCTGCGCATGCTGTGCAGCGATATCGTCGCGCTGCAGGCGTTCGCATCGCATGCCACGCGCGGTTTTCCGGTCGAAGACACCGTTGTTGCGATCAACCTGCGTTTCGCGAGCAGCGCCCTCGGCACCTTCATGCTCTCGGATACGGCGGCGTGCCCGCGAAGTTGGGAACAGACGTCGCAGGAAAGCAGGGCGTATCCGAATTATCCCGACGAAGACTGCTACGTGATCGCGGGCACTTTCGGCTCGCTGTCGGTGCCTACCATGCGGCTCAAGACTCAAGACGTATGCTGCCGCGATCGATCGCTCATGGTGGAAGCCGTTCAAGCAAAGCATTGCGGAAGTCAGGCGCGACGATCCGCTCGCGCATCACGATGGAGCATTTCGGCCGGGTCGTGCGCGGAGAAACGCTGCCCTATTGTCAGCGCGCGCGACGGGCTTCAGAATCTGCGCATCACGGAGGCCATTCGTCGAGGCTGCGAGGAGCGGCGGTATCGTCGAGACGGCCGAACGCTTTTCCACACAAGGACACATCATGGCAAAGATCCTGACGCTGCACGGCGTCAACCTCAATATGTTCGGCAAGCGCGACCCCAAGCAATACGGCATGGCCACGCTCGCGCAGATCGACGAGCAAATGACCACGCTCGGGCGCGAACTGGGCGTGGAGGTGGAGTGCTACCAGACCAATCTCGAAGGCGAGATGTGCAGCCGCATCCACAGGACGTTCGAGGAAAAGGTCGATGCGGTCGTCATCAACGCGGGCGCGTGGACGCATTACAGCTACGCCATTCGCGATGCGCTGGCCATTCTCACGGTGCCGGTGATCGAGGTGCACATATCGCATGTGCAAGCCCGGGAGGAGCTTCGCCACAAGTCGGTGTTCGCTGAAATCGCAAAAGGACAGATTTCCGGCTTCGGCGTGGACAGCTATCTGTTGGGATTGCGTGCCGCCGTGGCGGCGATCAAATAAGGCTTCGGGATGGCGTGCGAGCGACGGACGGTGTCGCTCGCACGCGGCTTACGCTGTCCGGCTGTACTCGTCGACCTTGGCGAGACCCGGCTCGGCATTAAGGACCTGCGCCGGCTGAAGGTCGCGCGCCGTCGCGCCGCGGATGAAGAACACCGCACAAGCCGCGCAGATAGCCCAAAGATTGCGATGATGGTCAAGTAGCTCATTTCTTCCGTCCTGTTTCTTCTCGTTGCGGCTCGCGTTCTGCGATGTGCGGTTTTTGCGGTTTTCGCGGGCGGCGTTCCAGCGTTCGTTTGGATGCCCGCCCGCGGGATCTTCGAAGCTAAAACGGTCAGACTTGTGAAGCGGGTATGGCGAGCAATCGGGCAATCAGGTCTTGCGCGATGGCGTTCTGCTGGTGAATCGACGCGCTGTCTTCCGCGCGGTTGCCGCTGTCGGAGTCGGCGTGCAGCTTGCCGGCCAGACGCATGATGTTGTCCGACACGGCTTGCAGCGAGCGCATCAGGTCGGCCTGGCTTTGCTCTGCTTGCGCACCGATTTCACTTACACGATGCGACCTGGCGTTTCCTTCCATCGTCTGGAACACGTCGAACTCCCCGTGTGTTGTGTGTATGGGATGAATTCTGCGGTCGCGACCTCGAATTCAATCTGCCGATAAACACCTATTTCCGGCCTCAAATCGTTTGCTCACACGTTTGTGACGCGTCATGTGACCGTATCGGCCACGTCCGGCGGGCTTCGCGGCATACTGCGAACGGTGAGACGGTAAAATCCCATATTTTCCCCAAGCGATGAAAAGCGGCGATCGAGCACCGTCAAACCAACGTTCGGACGAAAAAGCAACGCTTCGCGGTCCGTATGCAAACGTTTGGCGAAAATCGTCGGGCGTAAGGATCAGGGTTTTCTCGCAGTCTCGGCAGGTAAAGGCATGGCTTCAGGCAACATCAACGACGCATCGCACGGCACGCACGACTCCTCCGACAGGAACGACACACTCCATCGCGGATTGAAAAGCCGGCACATCCAGTTGATCGCGCTCGGTGGCGCGATCGGCACGGGGCTGTTTTCTCGGCGTCGCGCAGACCATCAAACTCGCCGGGCCGTCCGTGCTGCTCGGCTACGGCATCGCCGGGCTGATGGCGTTCTTCATCATGCGGCAACTGGGCGAAATGATCGTCGACGAGCCGGTGGCCGGCTCCTTCAGCCACTTCGCGGACAAGTACTGAGGCCATGCGGCGGACTTCGTCTCGGGCTGGAATTACTGGGCCGTGTACATCCTCCTCAGCATGGCAGATCTCTCGGCGGTCGGCATCTACATGCAGTACTGGTGGCCGGGGCTGCCGACCTGGGTGTCGGCGCTCGCGTGCTTCGCGCTGGTCAACGCGATCAACCTGACGAGTGTGAAGTCCTATGGCGAACTCGAATTCTGGTTCGCCATCGTCAAGGTCGCGGCGATTCTCGGCATGATCGCGTTCGGCGGCTGGCTTCTGCTGTCCGGCCACAGGAGGCCGCAGGCGAGCGTGACCAACCTTTGGCAGCACGGCGGTTTTTTCCCATACGGCGTGAACAGACTCGTAATGTCGATGGGCGTCGTCATGTTTTCGTTCGGCGGCCTGGAGCTAGTCGGCATCACGGCGGCGGAGGCGCAAGACTCGTCGCGCAGCATTCCGCGCGCGACCAATCAGGTCATCTACCGCATTCTCATTTTCTATATCGGCGCGCTTCGGCACGCTCGGCGTGCTGCTGTCGCTTTTTTCCTGGGACAAGGTCAAGGTCGCAACGGGCGGCAGTCCGTTCGTGCTAATTTTCCGCGAGATGAACAGCACGCTGGTCGCCAACGTGCTCAACGTGATCGTGCTGACAGCGGCGCTCTCGGTCTATAACAGCGGCGTGTACGCAAACAACCGCATGCTGTAAGGCCTCGCGCAGCAGGGCAACGCGCCGCGCGCCTTCGCGAGAGTGAACACGCGCGACATTCCGCTCGTCGCGCTCGGTGTGTCGGCGCTGGCCACGACGGTGTGCGTGCTGATCAACTACTTCATCCACGGCCGCGCCTTTGAACTGCTGATGACGCTCGCGGTATCCGCGCTCATCATCAATTGGGCGATGATCAGTATCATCCATCTCAAATTCCGGCGTGAAAATCGCGTTCCGGAGCCTCGGTTACTCGCTGACGAACTACTTGTGCTTCGCCTTCGTCGCGCTGATCGTGTGGGTCACCTACGAAACGCCGGGGCGGCGGCTGTCGGCTCTGCTCATCCCGGTCTGGCTGGCGGTGCTGGGAATCGGCTACTATCTCAAAACTTGGCGCGCATGCTGACGCGGTTTCACGCCATCGCGCGCCTTCACGACGATCCTGACTTTCACACCATGTATCGAACACATCGATGCCTATCCCGGCGACCCGATCCTGTCGCTGAACGAAAACTTCCAGAAGGACCCGCGCACCATGTACAGACCGGAGACATGGGTAACAGGTGTGTCAGGACAGGGGTAACACATT
>LFJI01000262.1 GCA_001235855.1 Candidatus Burkholderia brachyanthoides | reverse complement strand
TTCGTCCGGAGTGTTACCCCTGTCCTGGAACAGGTGTTACCCATCTCTCCGGTCTGTACAAGGCTCGAAAGGCTTAAAAAGGCCTAGAAGTGATCGCCCACGCGCACGATCTTGAGCGTGTTGGTGCCGCCCGCCGCGCCCATCGGCTCGCCGACCGTCAACACGACCATGTCGCCGCGCGCCGCATATCCCTTCGACACGACCACTTCCAGCGCCTGATTCAGAGCGAGATCGCGGTCCATGTTGGTATCGAGATGCAGCGGCGTCACGTTGCGATACAGCGCCATCGTGCGTTCGCTCGCCACGCGCGGCGTCAGCCCGAAGATCGGCACATGGGTCCAGTGACGCGACATCCACAGCGCCGTCGAGCCGGATTCGGTCAGCGCGACCACGGCCTTCGCGCCGAGATGGAACGCCGTGAACAGCGCGCCCATCGCGATCGACTGGTCGATGCGTGTGAACGTGCGATCCAGAAAATCGCGGTCCAGTTGCGACTCTTCCGACTTCTCCGCTTCCACGCACACCGCCGCCATCGTTTCGATGGTCGTCACCGGATATTTGCCGGCGGCGGTTTCGGCGGAGAGCATCACCGCGTCGGTACCGTCGAGCACGGCGTTCGCCACGTCCGAAACTTCCGCGCGGGTCGGCACGGGCGCGTGGATCATCGATTCCATCATCTGCGTGGCGGTAATCACGAGCTTGTTCGACTTGTGCGCCATGCGGATCATGCGCTTTTGCAGAGCGGGTACCGCTGCGTTGCCGACTTCCACGGCCAGATCGCCGCGCGCCACCATGATGCCGTCCGATGCATCGAGAATGTCCTGCAGCGCCGGAATGGCCTCGGCGCGCTCGATCTTCGCGATCATCTTCGGCTTGATGCCGTAAGGCGCGCCCGCGATGTTCGCGAGTTGCCGCGCCATTTCCATGTCGGTCGCGTTCTTCGGGAACGACACCGCGACGAAATCCGCGCCGAGCGACATCGCCGTCTTGATGTCCTCCATGTCCTTCTCGGTCAGCGCGAGCGCGGTCAGGCCGCCGCCTTGCCGGTTGATGCCCTTGTTGTTCGACAACTCGCCGCCGACCTTTACGACCGTATGGATCTCTTCGCCGATCACGCGCGTCACGTCGAGCACGATCAGGCCGTCGTTGAGCAGCAGCACGTCGCCTACGCGCAGATCGCGCGGCAGATCCTTGTAGTCGAGGCCGACGCGATCGTTGTTGCCCAGTTCGCAGCCGGCGTCGAGGATGAACGTGTTGCCCGCGACGAGCATCGTCTTGTTGTTCTCGAACTTGCCGACGCGGATCTTCGGGCCTTGCAGGTCCGCCATGATGGCGACTTCGCGGCCGACCTGACGCGCGGCCTCGCGCACCCATTCAGCGCGCTGGCGATGGTCGTCGGCGGAGCCGTGGGAGAAGTTGAAACGTACGACGTCGAGCCCGGCCTGCATCATCTGCAGAAGGATGTCCGGATTGCTCGAAGCCGGTCCGATGGTGGCAACGATCTTGGTGGCGCGATACATGTCTTTCCTCGTCTCTGTAGGAACGCCCGGATTAAGGCTGCGAGCACGTTGCGCTTGCAGTGAGGTGTTGCTCACCGGTTACGCGTGCACCGACTCGTGCCGGCGTCGCTTTATCGATATCTTTCAAAGCATGGGCGGCACGCCGCCGATGATGACCGGGGGCATGGCGGGAATGGCGCCTTCGCCTTCGGATGCTGCATGTTCTTGTGGTTCCTGTGCTGACGGCTGATCGGGCTGAGCCGCTTCCGCGATGATCAGTGCCGCTTCGGTGGCCGCGTCGAGCGGCGCGCCGTTCGCGACCAGATCCTGCGTCACTTCGTTTTGCGCGCCGCCGGCCTCGGGCACGCCCTTCTTCGCTGCTTTCGCCGGATTGTTTCGTTTCGGGCGACCAAGCTTCAGGCCCCTGCGCGCGATTCGAGCACTTCGACCGCGGGCAGCTTCTTGCCTTCCAGGAACTCCAGGAACGCGCCACCTCCGGTGGAGATGTAGCTCACCTTGTCGGCAATCTCGTACTTTGCGATGGCGGCCAGCGTATCGCCGCCGCCCGCGATGGAAAACGCCATGGAATTGGCGATGGCCTGCGCGAGCGTCTTGGTGCCGTTGCCGAACTGGTCGAACTCGAACACGCCGACCGGGCCGTTCCACACGATGGTGCCCGCCGTTTCCAGTTGCGCGGCGAGCGCACGGGCCGTGTCCGGACCGATGTCGAGGATCATGTCGTCGTCGGCAACGTCCGCGACCGGCTTAGTTTGCGCTTTCGCGGTCGGGGCGAATTCCTTGGCCGTCACGACATCGCTCGGAATTGGCACCGATGCGCCGCGCGTGTTGGCCGCCTCAATGATGTCCTTCGCTTCGCCGACCAGATCGGCTTCGGCTAGCGACTTGCCGATCTTCAGGCCCGACGCGAGCATGAACGTATTGGCGATGCCGCCGCCGACGATCAACTGATCGACCTTCTCGGCGAGCGATTTCAGGATGGTAAGCTTGGTGGACACCTTCGAACCCGCGACGATCGCGACCAGCGGATGCTTCGGGTTGCCGAGCGCATCGAGTTCGGCGGCCAGAAGCGGGCCCGCGCACGCGACCGGCGCGAACTTCGCGATGCCGTGCGTCGTGGCTTCGGCGCGGTGCGAGGTGCCGAACGCGTCGTTGACATAGATGTCGCAGAGCTTCGCCATTTTTTGCGCGAGCGTGTCGTCGTTCTTCTTTTCGCCCTTATTGACGCGGCAGTTTTCGAGCAGCACGACATGGCCCGGCTGCACATTCACGCCGTCCACCCAGTCGGAGACCAGCGGCACGTCGCGGCCGAGCAGTTCAGAGAGGCGCTGCGCGACAGGCGCGAGCGAGTCTTCCGGCTTGAACTGGCCTTCGGTCGGACGGCCGAGGTGGGAGGTGACCATCACGGCGGCGCCCGCTTCGAGCGCGTCCTTGATGGCCGGGACCGAGGCGCACACGCGCGTGTCTTCGGTGATATTGCCGTCATCGTCTTGAGGCACGTTGAGATCCGCGCGGATGAACACACGCTTGCCGGAGACTTTGCCTTCGGCGATCAGGGCGGTGAAACGCAGTACTTTCGTCATGGGAGTCAACGTTGAGTAGATAAGCGGTTCGGGCGGGAAAGGCCGGATGGGGCCAGCCGGGTCGGGACTGTGTGGCGCGCGGTCGGTTCAGCAGGGGAGAAGCGAAGCGCTGACCGCGCGAATCAAGCTGGAGGCGATGGCCGCGCGAGGGAACCGAATGCACGGAAGAACGGCGGGAGATGCGGATCGAGCGTGAAGCGGCGAGCGTGTCTGCTCAGGCGATGAATGCGCAGACGGCAGATGCAGGAACGCACGCAGCACGAAGCTGCCACGGCGGGCGAGCATCGGAACTCTTGCGTGGTGACTGCGGTAACTGCCGGAGACACTCTCGACCTCGCTCGATGGAGATTGCGATAGGAAAGGCCGTCATTTTAACCGATCGGACCGCCCGCTTTTAGCCGTGAATCCTTGATGACGCGTATTTGAGGCGTGCGCCGCCGCCCTCCAGCTCAGAACACGAGCCGCAGAATGGTGAAAACGACCATGCCGACGACGATGGTACCCATCATCCCGCGCGTCTTCAGGTAGTACGCGAGCCCCGCCAGCGATGCCCACAGCGCGTGATTCGACGGCCACATCGAAAATCCGGCCGGCGTTTCCAGCAGATCGGGCACCACCGCCGCCAGCGCCGCCGCGGGCGCGTAATGCAGCACGCGCTGAATACGCGGCGGCAACACCATGCGCTCGCCGCCATCAGAAAGAATGCGCGTGTCACCGCTGTGACGACGCCCATGCCGATATGCCGATGATTGTGAGCCAGATCAGGAACGTGTTCATCGGACAGGCCTCGAGGTGTCTTCTTGCTGATCGGCCCGATCGGCGGGTGCGGCCGCTCTCGGCCGGCGGCGCGGCCCCGACCACGATGCGCGTGGTCACGCGATCGGCCTTCGCGGGCGTGCCGCGTCCCTCGACGATCAGATCGGCGATGGTGCCCGCGATCAGCGTCGCCAGTACCGCGATGGGCAGCCCGAAGCGGTACGGCAGATCGAACGCGAGCAGCGCGACGACGCTTGCCACCGCGACCGCCGCGAGCGTGGAGCGCGTCGCAATGGCGGACACACTGATCGGAATCAGCGCGAGCGTGCCGGCGAGTTCCAGCCCCCAGTTGTCCGGAATCATGCTGGCGAGCAGGATGCCGACCACCGACGACACCTGCCACGAGACCCAGCTTGACATTGCGAGGCCCCAAAAGAAGGCTTCCTTGCCCGGCTGCCATCCGACCGGGAAATTGCGCTTGGAGAACATCAGATAAATGATGTCGCCGTTGAAGTAGCCGAGCAGCAGCCGGCGCAGCGACAGATACGAAAAATGCGGCGCGAACCCCGCGCTGAAGATCACGAAACGCAGATTGACCATGGCGGCCGTGAGCAGCACGGTCCAGAGCGGCAGCTTGGCGGCGAACAGCGGTAAGACCGCGAGTTGCGACGACCCCGCCGCGTACACCGCGAAGCTCATGCCGAGCGCCTGCGGCACGGTGAGCGCCGACTTGGTCATGGCGATGCCGGTAACGAGCCCCCACGACAGCGTTGCCAGGAACGCGGGTGAGAAAGTGCGCACGCCTTCGAAAAAGGCTCGGCGATTCGTGGCGGACAACCGGTCAAGCATGGAGGTGACGAAGCGATGGGAACCCCGGCGCGCGCGGACGCGCAACGAAACCCACGAAATCGGGGCAAAAATCAGGTGAAAAAACCGCAAAGGTGAAATTTGCCGCGAATCAACTGGCGAAAGGCAAATTATAGCGTCGCGTAAGGCGCGCCAAGATCGGTTTCGCCGCGAAATCACGCTAAAATGACGGCCTTTCGCGCATTGACTCATGTTATTTGTTACCGAGCGAGGCTCGTTGCCTCAAGTATTT
>LFJI01000261.1 GCA_001235855.1 Candidatus Burkholderia brachyanthoides | reverse complement strand
TCCCTGCTCGCTTTGCCGTGGAATCAGCGTTCGGTTTGGCGTGGAATACGCAATCACGGTGCACATGCCTTCGTTGCTTTCGTTAGTCACGACCGCGACCGAGCCGGTCTCCGCCACCAGAAAATTGCCGCCCGTGACGCCCATATCCGTCGACATGAAATGCAGACGCAGCACCTCGGGCGCCTCTTTCGTCATTTCCGGAATGTCGGTGAGGCGCGGCTTGCCGTGCGTCTTCGCGAACAGGTCGGCAATCTGCTCCTTTATCCTTATGCACGACCGGCGCGATGATATGGCTCGGCGGTTCGTTGTCGTTGATCTGAAGGATGTACTCGCCGAAATCGGTCTCGATGGACTGCACGCCCATCTCGCCGAGCACGCGGTTCAGCTGCATCTCTTCGGACACCATCGACTTGGTCTTGATGACCTTCTTCACGCCGTGCTGTCGCGCCGCGTGGCCTCGCGTTCGAAGGTTTCGAGCCACACGTCGAGATTGTCGAGCGCGCGATTGCGACGCTCCTTGAGCGCGTCGCGCGTCGCTTCGAAATCGATGTCGAGCACGGCGCTCGCGCGGGCGCTGACGAACTTGTTCGAGAGCTTGGTGAGATTCTGCTGAAGCCGTTCGTCCGCGAGCTTGGCTCCGGCGCGTGCCTTGAACTGCATTGCGCGGCACATCGCCGGCAAGCACTTGCGCGATATGCAGCACGCGCGTGGCCGTGTCGCCGGTGCGGCGCAAGCGGCCTTCGATATTCAGCATACAGCCGAGGTCGCCGAGCACGACCGTATCCGCGCCGCTCGCCTTGATGTTCGCGCATTTCTCATCGACGATGGCCGTCGAGATATCGTCATACTTCACGGCAAACGTGCTGCCAAAGCCGCAGCAGTGCTCGCAGCCCTTCATTTCCGTGACGGGCACGCCCGCCTGCTCGGGCAGTTCGCGCGGCTGCTGCTTCACGCCGAGTTCACGGAGACCCGAACACGAATCGTGATAGGTCACGCCGCCGTCGAACACGTCCGGCTCCATGCGCGCCTTCGCCACATTCACCAGAAAATCCGTCAGTTCGAATACGCGCGGCTGCAGGCGCGCGTAGCGGTTCATCAGTTGCGGATCGTCGCGGAACAGATCGCTGTAACGCGCGCGAATCATACCGCCGCACGAGCCGGACGGCACAACCACATAGTCGAACTGCTCGAATTCGCGCAACGTCTTCTCGGCGAGATCACGCGCGAGACGGCGATCGCCCGAGTTATAAGCCAGCTGGCCGCAACACGGCTGCGCGGGCAGCACCACGACTTCGAAGCCCGCGCGCTCGATCAGCTTGATGACCGAAAAGCCGATCTCCGGTCGCATCAGATCGATCTCAGGCAGGTGACGAATAAACCGACTCGCATGGGGGCGTTTCCTGTTTTGTATAAGTGATGTGAACGCATGCCGATTATCCGCGAAAAGCGCCGCACGCCGCCGTACTCGACATCGTTCACGTCAAGGACATCGCACCCGCCTTTAATTCTTTTCACATTATGAGATACAATGTCAATTCCGCTGTTTGACGCATCAACCGATTTTCCACGATGAGCAATACGAACCCGGAATCCAAAACCTCCATTCAGGTGATTGAACGCATGATGCGTCTTCTCGACGCCCTCGCCGATCACACCGATCCCGTCAGCCTCAAGGAACTCTCGCAGAGCACGGACCTGCATCCGTCGACGGCGCACCGCATCCTGAACGACATGGTGCTGTGCCGTCTGGTGGATCGCTCCGATCCCGGCACGTACCGGCTCGGCATGCGTCTGCTCGAACTCGGCAATCTGGTGAAGGCGCGCCTCTCGGTGCGCAAAGCCGCGATGCCGCCGATGCGTGAACTGCACCGGCAAACGGGACAGACGGTCAATCTCTCGGTGCGCCAGGGCGACGAGATCGTGTATATCGAGCGCGCGTATTCGGAGCGTTCGGGCATGCAGGTCGTGCGCGCCATCGGTGGTCGCGCGCCCTTGCATCTGACGTCGGTAGGCAAGCTCTTTCTCGCCGCCGACGAAGCGTCGCGCGTGCGCGCCTATGCGACGCGCACGGGGCTGTCCGGGCACACGCAGAACAGCATCACCGATCTGAGCAAACTGGAGCGCGAGTTGTCGTTCGTGCGGCAGCAGTCGTGCGCGCGTGACAACGAGGAACTGGAACTCGGCGTGCGTTGCATCGCAGCCGGCATCTACGACGACACGGGATGGCTCGTCGCGGGATTGTCGTTGTCGGCGCCGGCCGATCGGCTACAGGATGCGTGGCTCAAACAACTGAGTCATACTGCGCTCGAGATCTCGAAGTCGCTCGGGTATCACCCGGAACAGGCTGTGGCGGATGGGCAGCAGCATCAGCACGCGCATCGCTGATCTGAGCAGTCTCATTGGCGCCGTGAGAAACAAAAAAACCGGCTGCGTCTCACGACGCAGCCGGTTTTTTTGTTTCTCACGGCGCCAATGAGACTGCTTAAGGATTGGCGCTAGTGCCCATGTCCGCACTGATGATATGCGGCTCGCCGAGCGTGTCGAGATACGAACGCAGACGGCCGGCATCGGCGAAACGCGAATACTTTCCGTACGAATCCAACAGCACCATGATGACCGGACGGCCATTCACGGTGGCCTGCATCACGAGGCACTCACCCGCTTCGTTGATGAAGCCGGTCTTTTGCAGACCGATATCCCATGACGCATTGCGGATCAGCGCGTTCGTGCTGTTGTAGGCCAGATTGCGCTTGCCGGTGTTGACGTCGTAGCTGCGGTCGGTCGAGAACTTGCGGATCAGCGGATATTGATACGCCGCGTTCACCATCTTCACGAGATCGCGCGCGCTGGACACGTTCAGGCTCGTGAGACCGGTCGAGTTCTCGAAGTGCGTGTCGGTCATGCCAAGCGACTTGACCTTCGCGTTCATCGCGACGATGAACGCCGAGCGGCCGCCCGGGTAATAACGCGACAGCGCGGCTGCGGCGCGATTCTCCGACGCCATCAGCGCGATATGCAGCATGTCTTCGCGATTCAGCACCGAACCGACCGAAAGACGCGAGCCGGTGAACTTTTCGTAGTCGCGGTCTTCGTCCGTCACCGTGATTTCGTCGGTGAGCGGTAGATGCGAGTCGAGCGTTACCATGGCCGTCATCAGCTTGGTGATGGACGCGATCGGCACGACGGCGCGCGAATTCTTGTCGAATAGCGTTTCCGACGTGCTCTGGTCAACTACGTACGCCACGCTCGAACGCAGCGCGAGGCTGTTCGGCGCGTCGTGCAGGCCGAACGCCTGACCGACCGACGTCGCACGCGGCTGATACGCGATCGAATGTACGGCGGCGCGGCGGCCATGTTCCATGCGATAGCTCGCGCGATGCTTGCGCGCACGCGGCGCGTCGTTGTCATCTTCGGCAACCTTCGCGGCCTTCACGGGTTTCGGGGCTTTCAACGAAGTCTTGGCGATGCGAGCGGGTTTCTCGGCTTTCGCGGACGACTTCTTGGCGGTTTTGGTGACGGTGGTGGACTTCGCGAGGGCTTCAGCCGGAGCCGCTGCGAAGGACGTCGCTACTGCGATGGAGACGGCAAGAGACAGCGCCGAGCGCACTGCCACGCCATGCACCACCTTTAACGACGAAAACATTTCGATTTTCACATTAGTGTTCTATTGAATCACGGGAGTTTGCTGGCTTCTCGAAGAGACGACGGGATGTGCCGCATCGCGGCAGGGACGTCGTATCGAACAGTCGAAATGTTAACGGTTCTGCAACATTTTGGTGTACGGCGCCGTTTTAAAAATAAGACGCCTCGCACGACATTTTTATTTCCCCACCCTGTATTCCGAAGCGCGCCCTACCCGTTGCAACATCAAAACTTCATTGGCGCGTGTTCTCATCGACTACTCGGAGGGCGAACACGATGCGCACGAACTCTCATTCCAACTTGGTGCATAGAATTAGCACGTATCCTTCCGAAGTCTTTTTGTATACCGTTAAGCTATTGTTTAACAACGATTTTCCGTCTTTGTGCGGCGCATAAAAAGTGCTTGGCATCCGTAGCCATCTCTCTAAAATAGCCTTCATGTTGCGACGCGCCAAGCGCGTTAGCACTTACCGGCGGCACGACCTGCCCCGGTTCTACCAAACCACGACCCCCATTGATGGGTCGGCTATCAGGAGCCTGAGATGACCCTGTTGCGCCCCGAGCAAATCGCAGCCGCATAGAAAAGCCAACTTCGACACGCTGTTCGGCCTCACGAACAAGGCGTTCGAAGGTATCGAAAAGCTGTTCGAACTGAATCTGCAAGTCGTCAAGTCGACGCTCGCGGAAAGCCAGGAAAATGCTCAGCGCGCCCTATGCTCAGGAACTGCTCGCGCTGCAAGCAGCCTGTCCTAGTCGGTCGCTGAGAAGACGCTGTCGTACGGCCGTCACCTGTATGAAATCGCGTCGGCCACGCAAGCCAAGTTCGCCCGCGTCGCGGAAGTGCAGTACGAAGAGCAGAACCGCAAGGTGCAAACGCTCGTCGACAACGTCGCGAAAAACGCGCCGGCCGGTTCGGAAACCGCTGTCGCCGTCATGAAAGTCGGCCATCACCGCCGCCAACGCGACGTACGAAACGGTTCACAAGGCAACGAAGCAAGCCGTCGAAATCGCCTAGCAACTTCAACGCCGCCGCTACGGCCGCGACGAAGGCTGCGGCGCAAGCCACGGAACAAGCTAGGCGTACGGCCAAGAAGGCTGCTACGTAAGTTTACCGCCGGGGTTTCTCCGGTCAGGCTCGGGCGCATCACGCCTCGAGTCATGAAGATCACGAAGAACCCGGCCTTGCGCCGGTTTTTTTGTTTTGCGGCAGCGGATCTCCGCAGCCAGATAAACAAAAAGGCGCGCTCGTGACGAGCGCGCCCAGACTGCTGACAAAGCCCTGGCTTCGCCCCAGGGCTTTGTCCGTTAAATGAGCA
>LFJI01000260.1 GCA_001235855.1 Candidatus Burkholderia brachyanthoides | reverse complement strand
TGACCATCTCATTAAACCCCACGTTTTCCAAAACGTGGGGTTGGTTAGCAGTCTGAGGCCGGGGAAACCCGGCCTTTTCTTTGCGGCCCGCGCCCGCGCCCGCGTCAGGCGACGAGTCGGCCCTGAGGATCAGCCTGCAGACGCTTTTCAAGCGCATCCATGTCGGCAGGCAAGCCGACGTTGGCGAGCATGAGCAGCCGAGCCGCCGTGCTTTTCACACCGTCGGACGTTTTTTGCATCTTGCCGAGTACAACGCACCGGTTTTCCCACATAAGCGATGCGCGTCGCGGATCGACTTTCGCAAGCGCGCCCATGCGATCCCACTTCGCGAGGTCCGACTGGATCACGCCCTCTTCCGGGCGACCATGATCCATCAGATAGCCCGTGAACAGCGCACGACGGGCGAACGTGGCGAGCGCCTCGAGCCAGACGGCGTGTCCGATGACGAATTCCTCACGCACCTCGGCGGGAATGTCACCATCGATCATCGCATCGGCGCCCACTTCGGGACGTGCGCGCTGCACTGCTCGAAGAAAGTGAGCAGGAATTCGTCGATCTGCTGCAATCGCGCGGCGTCGACCTCGGTGATGTTCTTCGCGTTCACGCCGGTCAAGATCGACAGGAATTTCTTGAATACGATCAGACTCCAGAGCTTGTACGACTTAGCCGGGACAGTCGAATTCTCGACGTCGATGCGCGTCCCGATGTCTGGCAGGACGCCCATGACCGAGAGCGCCCATGCGTTGAACGGATCTCGTCGGTCTCATACAGCGCATTGATTGCCGAAGACGGCTTGACCTGCTTGCCGTTGATGTCGGCGAACATCTGCTGCGAACGCTGGAGACCGTGATCGTCTCGTCGCGCAGCGCAGGGCGCTTTGCGATCGCGTGCTCGATGCCGCGACGACGATGCTGGCCGTCGTTGATGAGCAGCGTTGCGTCCATCGGGATATGCAGCAAGCCAATGCGGCTGGCAGCACCTGTGACCGCTACGGCCTCGAATGACATCTCCGAGGATACGCTCGCGGTAATGGCGGGTAGCACGTAGTCGTGGGGATTCTCGGTCACGTAGACGCCGATGTCTTCGGCACGTCGTTCGTTGAGCACACGCTGCGCGCGCAGGTGTGCCGGCACCGCCTCCTCATCGTCAAACGTGAAGAGGTTCACAAGCGCACCGTACGGCACCTGTGCGGCGTAGTAGGAACGACCGGCCTGCACGCCGGCAACAGCCGGAAACGTGTAGGTGAATTCGCTTCGTTCCGTGACGAGCTCGTTGCAGACCGCAGCGATGCGCGCCGTGCGCTCTGCATTGCAGATACGCTTGGCCTGCGCGGCATCGAGTTCAGCCTGCGCGCGATCCTGATAGCGCACGCGAAGATCGGCGAGCGAGATGTTCAAGTCCTCGAGCGCCCAGCCAGTCATCTCTTCGGTTACAGGCTTGTCGCTGAGCCAGTAGGGATCGAGCACGCCCTTCATCGCGTGGATTGCGTCGGCGTCGTACTTGTCGGCGAGGTACTGCTTCAGGATGTCCGGGTAGCACTCGCCTTTCGTAAGATTCCCGTCGTGAGCGATCGCAGCGAAACCCGCATTGCGCGGGCTGTAGCCGCCTTGGCGGTTAAGTTTGTCGGCCTTCTCACTGGCCTTGAAAGCCTCGGTGTGCAATGAAACGATAGTCGCGGCGTCGAACATTTGTTCGCCCGGCGCGAACGCTTGTTGTAGGGCAATGACGTACTGTTTGATTGCCATGCTCTGCTCCTAGACGGTGTGGAGTAAGGGCCGGGCACTGGTAGCCGCCGTGATTCCGACCGATGCGGCAGTGACGCGCAAACCGTCACTGCATGGATCTAATTATGCCGTCGTTACTGGAGTGGCACTGAGGCGGTGGGCCAGCACGGTGGCCGGCCGGTGAAGCGTTATCGCGACCCGCTCGAGCGCGTCAGCGAGATCGTACGTGTCAGCGTAAGTGCCGTTCAGCTTCTGGCGGGGCATCGTGTTCAACGCGCGCATGACTTCCGGCGCAATCGCTGCAAGCTCGCACAACGACACGATCAGTCGGGCGTGGTGCTCCGTTTGCACGTCGGTCAACACGGGCCAGATCTCGCCGTTCGCCAAAGTACCAACGATGTCCCACGACACGGGCATTCCGCCCTCCCTTCGGTGACACGCACCTCGAATGTCGCGAAATCGCTCAATGCAGCGATCTTGTCGAAGAAGAAGAGCGGGGTTCGAGCGTTCATGGTCTTGCTCCTAGACGGATGAAGAGATGAGGCCGGGCTGGTAGCCACCAGTGGTTCCGGCCGTTGTAGCAGCGGCGAGGGAATTCGTCACTGCATGGGGACATTATACTAAACGTATGTACATATTTTATCGTCGGTGTTTCGGCATGTCAGGCGGTCAAGGGGGTCGCTGGAAGCCGCATGCGGAGCGCAGAGCTGGCCGCAGGCCAGGTCGAGCACCGAACGCGGCCCTTGACGGGCTGTCGTGCCGGTATAAACGCTGGCAAGGGTGGGTACGGCCGCACGCGGCCGCTCTGCCCTGCTCACCTGCCTGCAGGCGTATAAAAACCGCCCGCAGGCAGTTCTCTTACGTCATGCGTGGCCGCGATGACGATCCTTCGAAGCTGGAGCATTGGCCGGCACGTCCTTGTCGCGTTGGCCTGGCGGATCGAGGGTGATGTAGATGTTCGGATTTAAACGACATGTCGCCTGCTGAATCGAATCCCAATGCCGGAACGGAATGGCGCCGATATTCAACGGCTTTTCGCTGATCGAGGTTTTCGCGGGATACGTGACAACCTTCATGTGCTCCCAATCCGGATCATTCATCACCGCGGCGATGAGTTCCGGCTGCTGCATGATGAGGAGATGCGGCTTCGACAAATCAAGGTTTGTCGTGTCGATGCCCTGCTGCTCGTACTGTCTTCTCAGAACGCCCTGCAACTCGTCCACCGTGCTTCGCGACAGACGCTGAAACGAAATGAAATCGTGCTGAGCACGATCCTCCGGTTTCGTCATCAGCGGATTCTGCTTGTGGTCGAGTTTGACCAGAATGTCGATGATCGTGTACTGGAGACGGTTCTTGTCGGCGTAGGCACGAGCTGCCATGAATCCCTCCTGTTTGCTTTGGTATCCATACAAAGCAGGAAAAGCCCCTGGGATGGGGCTTTTCGTCGGCAAACCACAATCCTTTAGGGCGATCACACGCGGCGGTGTTGGCCCCTCGTAGAAGTAGACAGTCGCTAGTTCAATAAAATGCTGTGAGCCGGTTTTCTCACTCGTCGTCACCAGTGTCACCTTGTTTAGTCCACCCCTGAATCAGCACCTTCTCCACGTGCTGTCGCTCTCCTACGCTGCTCACTACATCCGCCATAAGGCGCAGAGTTTTCTTTTGAGACCAGCCCATCCGCTGGATGGCCTCGATCCAACGCATCACCGGGCGTCCGGGCGTGCCGTTGTGAAGCAGCAATCGATATACCGACGGCGGTGATCGACCAATCAAGGTGGCAAATTTATCGCGGTCTTGCGGTGTGTCCTGTAGACCTAGGGAGTCGTAAAACTGCTTAACGTCGGGCGGCTGCTGAATGGGTGCTGATTCAGCGTGTTGTTGATACAGATGAAGAAGCATGGCGACCACTGGATCGGCGATCTGCTTCACCGAGTTCTCAGCGCTCGTCAAGTCCTCCCATTTCGCTTTTTGCAGACCAAAGGCGTCTGCCGCAGCTACTTTCGTCAGACCGTTATCGGTCCTCCAGCGCTCCAAGTCCGCTCCACAGATTGGCTGAAGCTGTTCGTTTTTCATGTCCAGGCTC
Organism: Candidatus Burkholderia brachyanthoides; assembly: GCA_001235855.1. GTDB lineage: Bacteria > Pseudomonadota > Gammaproteobacteria > Burkholderiales > Burkholderiaceae > Caballeronia > Caballeronia brachyanthoides. Next base: position 1,172 of record LFJI01000260.1, on the reverse strand, counting down.
ATTGTCAAATGATAGCAAGGATACCCCTCCGCCGGGGCGGTTTTCGCCGCACTTCCCAATCTGTTCTATCTTGAATAATAAATACGATACGAAATTAACCAGGCTAGGGTCCTGCCCTACGATCGGCTCAGAAAGCCATTCATCGCGCATAACGGCACTTGAGCTAATCAACTTGAGGCTGTGACCATCTGCCGCTGCCCCAGGAAAGCCCTATGAGCGTTCAGTCCGATATACTAATGTAGAAATTTCGCGAGGCGGTCTACGAGCGCCTTTCCGGCACCAACGCGGCTTCGCAACTGCCCCCCCTATGAGGGGATCAAATCGCGGACAGTTTTGTATCAAGGGTGGCTTGCGGCGGCCCGAGAGGCCGGAGAAGCGACCGATTTGCCCCCCGACTTGGTGCGTCATTGGGCTGTAGCAGATGTCACGACGTGGCGGGAATTGTCTGCTGAACAGCAAGACCTTGCAGCGCAAGATATCTTTCCGAATATTTCCGCAAACGAAACGTTTGCAAAAATTATGCGTTCTGTGGATGCACAAATCGCCGATCGCGTCAATGAGATAGCTCAGAACGCTGCTGTGCAAGTAGCGCCGGACGTCGCGGGACAGTCATCTCGTGCGTTCGCAACGACCTTGGAAACCGTGGATGCGCGCGTATTGGCCGCAAGCAAGGGACGATCGCCCGCGCCTGACAGTGGAAGAGCGGGCAGAGATTGTTGCGGCGTTGCAAGCCGCGATGGGAATGCGCGAACGGGAAGTAAGCGGCAATGACTCGTTGGTGAAGACGCTCAATCGCATGCCGGAAGATCACCATCGAACGGCACTCGGCGTTGCGCGTTCCTTGGCGCTACACGACGGGCCCGACGCGGAGAACCCGTTCAGCAACGAACAGTTGCAGCGGGCGTTCAGGAGCGAGCAAGCGTTTGTCCGCTTTTCGGAACGCGACGATGCATCGCTAGTAGCGGCGATCGAGCCTTCGATTATCGACGGAACCGACGCGCGCGCAGCGCAGGATTTGCGCGAAGCGCGCGCGAGCATCAGGGAAATCAGGGACGTTGGACAAGGGTTTCGGCTGCATACGCCGGGCGCAACTAGTACTACTGTGTCACTACTTTGTCGTAAGATCGCTGGCATTATAGGAGCTTCTTCATCCTTTGCATGAGGAAGCGATG
>LFJI01000026.1 GCA_001235855.1 Candidatus Burkholderia brachyanthoides | reverse complement strand
TCGCCGTGCTCGCCTGCGCCTTTGGAGCGCTGCTGAAAATGTGAACAGAACCTAGGGGACTCCTCTTCCGCAAGGAAGGGGGCTTACCCTATCGCGCGTCTCCCGCCGCCGCCCACAACACTGCACCGCATTCCCGTGAAAAATTATTTGAATTCAAGCATCAAGACGGCTTCCGTTCCCAAGATCGGCATGGTCTCCCTCGGCTGTCCGAAAGCCCTCGTGGACTCCGAGCAGATCATGACCCAGCTCCGCGCCGAGGGTTACGAGATCTCCGGCTCGTATGCCGGCGCCGATCTCGTCGTCAACACCTGCGGTTTCATCGACGAAGCCGTGCAGGAAAGTCTCGACGCCATCGGCGAAGCGCTGAGCGAGAATGGCAAGGTCATCGTCACCGGCTGTCTCGGCGCGAAGAAGAGCGCGAGCGGCACTGGCCTTATCAAGGTGAATCCGAAAGTGCTCGCCGTCACGGGTCCCCACGCGACCAACGAAGTGATGAACGCCGTGCACACGCATCTGCCGAAGCCGCACGACCCGTTCACCGATCTCGTACCGCCGCCCGGCATCAAGCTTACGCCGCGTCACTATGTGTATCTGAAAATTTCCGAAGGCTGCAATCATCGCTGCACGTTCTGCATCATCCCGTCGATGCGCGGCGATCTCGTCTCGCGCCCGGTCGCGGAAATCATGCTCGAAGCCGAGAATCTCTTCAAGTCCGGCGTGAAGGAACTGCTGGTGATCTCGCAGGACACCAGCGCCTACGGCGTAGACGTGAAGTATCGCACCGGCTTCTGGAACGGCAAGCCGCTCAAGACGCGCATGACCGACCTGGTCGGCGCGCTCGGCGAACTCACCGCGCAATACGGCGCGTGGGTGCGCCTGCATTACGTGTATCTGTATCCAAGCATTCCGATGATGGCCGAAGGCCCGCTCAAGGGCCACGTGCTGCCGTATCTCGACGTGCCGTTTCAGCACGCGCATCCCGAGGTGCTCAAGCGCATGAAGCGTCCGGCCAATGCCGAGAAAGTGCTCGAGCGTGTGAAAGCATGGCGCGAGATCTGCCCCGACCTGACCATCCGCAGCACGTTCATCGCGGGCTTTCCGGGCGAAACGGAAGAGCAGTTCCAGACTCTGCTCGATTCTCTGAAGGAAGCGGATCTGGACCGTGTCGGCTGCTTCACGTACTCATCGGTCGAAGGCGCGAGCGCCAACGAACTCGACGGCGCGCTGCCCGACAGGTCCACGAGGAACGTCGCGCGCTTCATGGAACTGGCCGAGGAACTGTCGGCGAATCGCATGAGGAAGAAGGTCGGCAAGACGCTCAAAGTGCTCGTCGATGAAGTTAGCACCGATGGCGGCGTCGGCCGCACGGGCACGGCGGCGGATGCGCCGGAGATCGATGGCGTGGTGTACATCGCGCCTGCGACCAAGGCGTCCAAACGCTACAAGGCCGGCGATTTCGTCTCGGTGAAGATTACCGGCGCGGACGGCCACGATCTCTGGGGCGAGGTCTAAGCGATGCCACGAATGCCGCAAGTTCTTGCCCTGGGCGAGGCCATGGTCGAATTCAACCAGTCGAAGCGCGACGAGCCGAACTATCTGCAAGGCTTCGGCGGCGACGTGTCGAACTTTTTGATCGCGGCGGCGCGGCAGGGCGCGGCCACGGGCTTCGTCTCCGCGGTCGGCAACGATCACTTCGGGCAATTGCTGCTCGATCTGTGGCGCGCCGAGAACGTCGATACCTCGACGGTGAGCGTCGATCAAGATGCGCCCACGGGCGTCTATTTCGTGTCGCACGGTGAGAACGGGCATCGCTTCGACTATCTGCGCGCGGGATCGGCGGCGAGCCGCTATGCGCCGTCGCATTTGCCGCTCGATGCCATTGCGTCGGCCAAGGTCGTGCATCTGTCGGGCATCAGTCTCGCGATCGGCGTATCCGCCTGCGATGCGGCGCTCGCCGCCATCGACTATGCCGGCAAGCACGGCGTGAAGGTCAGCTTCGACACGAATCTGCGCCTCAAGCTGTGGCCGCTCGCACGCGCCCGCGCGGTGATGACGGAAGCGATCCGCGCGTGCGACGTCTGTTTGCCGAGCTGGGACGACGTAACGCTGCTCACGGGCCACGAAGACAAGGACGCCATCGTCGATGTGCTACTGAATCTCGGCCCCAAGGTCGTCGCGCTGAAGCTCGGCCGTGAAGGCGCGTATATCGCGACGCCCGACGAGCGGTGCGTGGTGCCCGGCCGTGCCGTGCAGGCGGTCGATGCGACCGGCGCGGGCGACTGCTTCGGCGGCGCGTTCATCGCGCGCATCGTCGCGAGCGACGACCCGTTCGCGGCGGCGCGCTACGCCAACGCGGCGGCGGCGCTGTCGACTCAAGGCTTCGGCGCGGTCGCCCCGATTCCCGACCGAGCTGCCGTGGAGCGCGCGCTCGCCGAATGAGCGGCGGGCAGGCCGGAATCAGCGCGCGCGGCGCTTGTCGAACATAATCGAACTCGAACGAACACCCAACCAGCGGAGACTCGATATGCAGCGAGAAGTGGTGGCAGTGAGCGGCATGCGCACGGCGATCGGCGATTTCGGCGGCGCGTTGAAGGACTTCACGCCGACCGACTTAGGCGCGCGCGTGGTGCGCGAGGCGCTGTCGCGCGCGAACGTGCTGGGCGATGAAGTCGGTCATGTCGTATTCGGCAACGTCATCCAGACCGAGCCGCGCGACATGTATCTCGCGCGCGTCGCGGCGCTCGACGGCGGCGTGTCGCAGCGTGCGCCCGCGCTCACGGTGAATCGTCTGTGCGGCTCGGGCCTGCAGGCGATCGTCTCGGCTTCGCAATCCATTCTGCTGGGCGACGCGGATATCGCCATCGGCGGCGCGGAGAATATGAGCCGCGCGCCGTACATCATGCCCGCCGCGCGCTTCGGCCAGCGCATGGGCGACGCGCGCATCGTCAACATGATGGTCGGCGCGCTCAACGATCCGTTCGACAAGATCCATATGGGCGTGACCGCGGAAGCGGCCAAGTTCGGCATCACACGCGAGATGCAGGACGAGCACGTGCGCCTGAACGCGACCGCCGAGGTTTCGCCAAGCTCAAGCCGGTTTTCGCGAAGGAAAACGGCACCGTGACGGCTGGCAATGCATCGGGCATTAACGACGCGGCGGCCGCCGTCGTGCTGATGGAGCGCGGTGCGGCGGAAAAGCGCGGCGCGAAGCCGCTCGCGCGGCTGGTGGCTTACGCGCACGCAGGCGTCGATCCGAAGATCATGGGCATCGGTCCGGTTCCCGCGACCCAAAAGGTGCTGGAGCGCACGGGCCTCTCTGTCGACGATCTCGACGTGATCGAAGCCAACGAAGCCTTCGCCGCGCAAGCCTGCGCCGTCACGAAGGAACTAAAGTTCGATCTCACTCGCGTCAACCCGAACGGCTCGGGCATTTCGTTCGGGCCTCCGATCGGCGCGACCGGCGCGCTCATCACCGTGAAGGCGCTCTACGAGCTGCAACGCATCGGCGGGCGCTACGCGCTGGTGACGATGTGTATCGGCGGCGGGCAGGGCATCGCGGCGATCTTCGAGCGCGTCTGAAGTTTTGCACTAAAAGGAAACGAACTTCGTTTCCTGGATGATTCGAAGCAAAGAGACGCTGCGTGCATGTGCGGCGTTGATTCTCTCGGCGGCATTGGCGGCGCTGTTGGCATTGGCGGGCTGCAATTCGCGATGCCGAAAGCGTCGCAAGGCGTGATTCCCGCCAACGAGCGCGAACCCGCCGGCGCGGACGCGCATGGTGCGCAGGAAGCCATCCGGGAACTCGCGCTGCCACCCAAAAAGCCGCTGACGCCGAATCCGGAGTACACGCGTTTTCCGCGCTATCGGCACGCTCGGCGGCAAGCAGGTCGAGATGAAGCTCGGCGCGAAGACCGGTCCCGACGACGATCCCTGCGGCGTGCACGGTGAGTATCAGTTCGTCGGCAATCCCTCCGTGTATCTGGTCGCGGGCGACCACGACGGCGACACGCTGGAAGTCGAGGAATCGAACGACGGCACGCATATCACGGGCAACGGGGTCGGCAAGTTCGCGGCGGACGGCAGTGTGTCCGGCGAGCGCATGGACCCGGACGATTCGAATGCGCAGCCCTTCGATCTGCGTCCGGCGGTGCCCGGCAAGACCTTGCCGCCGGTGAGCCAAGCGAAGCCCAGGCCCGCGCCCGCCGCGCCGTTGCTCGAACCCGCGCCGTCGTTCGCACCATCCGCCCCGAAAAACGCCGTGGGCGGCACGAGCAACGTGATCATCGGCGAATAGCGCGCCGTTTCCCCGCACGCCGCCGCTGGCCCGTCCCGCGGCGTTTCCATTTTTAGCATCGAAGCCAGCAGCCCGACCGTCATGACCGATTCAAACAAGCACGCCTCCTCACGCGATCCGCAAACCCGTATCGTGCAGCCCGAAGACCGCATCACGCCCGGCTTCGAGTCGTTCGCGGTGCCGGTGGTACGTGGTTCGACTGTGGTGTTTCCCAATCTCAAGGCCATGCGCGATCTGGTCTGGAGCGACGACTCGAAGTGGCGCTACGGCCTGCACGGCACGCCCACCACGATGACGCTCGCGCAGCGGCTCGCCGCCATCGAAGGCGGCGACTACACGCTGTTGCAGCCGTCCGGGCTCGCGGCGATTTCCAATGTGTATTTCGGGCTGGTGAAGTCGGGCGATCACGTGCTGATTCCGGACAACGTCTACGGTCCGAACCGCGATCACGCCGACTGGCTCGCCGCGGACTTCGGTCTGGAGGTGACATATTACGACCCGATGATCGGCGCGGGCATTGCCGCGCTGCTGCGCCCGAACACGAAGCTCGTGTGGCTCGAAGCGCCCGGCTCGGTGACGATGGAAGTGCAGGACGTGCCGGCCATCGTCGCGGCTGTGCGCGGGCGCGGCATCGTGACGGCGATCGACAACACCTATTCCGCCGGCCTCGCGTTCAAGCCGTTCGATCACGGCGTGGATATTTCGGTGCAGGCGCTGACGAAGTATCAGTCGGGCGGCAGCGATGTTCTGATGGGCGCGACCATCACGCGCGACGAGGAACTCCACAAGAAGCTCAAGCGCGCGCGCATGCGACTGGGCGTGGGCGTGTCCTCGGACGATGCATCGCTCGTGCTGCGCAGCCTGCCGTCGATGAAACTGCGCTACGAGGCGCATGACCGCGCGGCGCTCGCGCTGGCGCAGTGGCTGAAGACGCGTCCGGAAGTGGCGGCGGTGCTGCATCCGGCAATCGCGGATTGTCCCGGCCACGCGTTCTACGAGCGCGATTTCAAGGGCGGCGCGGGCGGCCTGTTCTCGATCGTGTTCGATCGACGGTACAGCGCGGCGCAGGTCGATGCGTTCGTCGAAGCGCTCGAGCTGTTCTCGATCGGCTGGAGCTGGGGCGGCTCGCACAGCCTCGCCATGCCGTACACCATCCGTTCGATGCGCACGGCGTCGCCATGGCCGCACGACGGCGTGCTTGTGCGCTTCTACATCGGGCTGGAAGAGGAGGCGGATTTGCGCGCCGATATCGAAGCCGCGATGAGCAAGGCTTTCGCGTAAGCGAAAAAACGGCGCCGTGTGAAGTTCGCTTCACGGCGCCGTTTTTACACGCTGGTTCCACATCGAAGCGATCAGAACAGACTTAGCAACCCGTTCAGTCCGACGAAGTTGAACGCCACGCTCGCCGCCTGCTGCACCACCGGCTTTGCGCGGAACGCGACCGACAGACCCGCTTCGGCCATCATCTTCAGATCGTTGGAGCCGTCGCCCATCGCGATGGCACGCGTAGGCTCGATACCCAGCGTCGCGCAGGTTTCGCGCAGCGTGCGCGCTTTCACATCGGCATCGACAATTTCGCCGAGCACCTTGCCGGTCAGTTTGCCATCGACGATTTCGAGCGTGTTCGCGTGGGTGAAATCGAGGCCGAGCCGCGCCTTGAGCCGCTCCGTGAAAAACGTGAAGCCGCCCGATACCAGCAGCGTCTTGAGGCCGGCGGCGCGCGCGCCCGCGAGCATTTTTTCCGCGCCTGGCGACAGTTGCAGGCGCTCTTCGTAGACGCGTTCCAGTGCGCTCGTATCGAGCCCCTTCAGCAGCACGACACGGCGCGTCAGGCTCTCCCTGAAGTCCTTGATTTCGCCGCGCATCGACGCTTCGGTGATCGCCGCCACCTCCGCCTTCAGTCCGCAAAAGTCCGCGATCTCGTCGATGCATTCGATCGTGATCAGCGTCGAATCCATATCCATCGCGACGAGGCCGAAATCCGCCAGCTTCGCGCCCGGCGCGATATACGCGTAATCGAGCGCGTGCGTGCCGCAATAGGCGTCGATGTCGGGACGCTGGAGCGAATCGGCATCGAGCAGGCGGACGAGCGTGTCGTCGACCTGCTGCGTGTCGCGCGAGCGGGCGAGGGCGGCGAGCGGACGCAGATGAGGTCCGGCGATCGGCGTGAGACTTTGAATGACGAGGTTCATCGACTGGCGAGCAAAGAGGCAGGAAGTCGCTATTGTACGGGCCGCGCGGCGTACGTCCGGGCGCTCAGCGCTGCACGCGCGCCGGATCAATATCCCGATACGGCGGCTCGCCGAATTGCACGGTCAGAAATTCGATGAATGCGAGCGTCTTCGGCGGCACGAACGCGCGGCTCGGATAGACCGCCCAGATCGCGACCGTCTGCGCGAGCGGATAGTCGTCCAGCACGGTCACGAGTTCGCCGCTTGCGAGCAGCGGCGCGACGCTCCACGTCGATTTCAACCCGATGCCGATGCCCGCCGCGAGCGCGGCGCGAATCACTTCGGCGTTATCGGTGACGAGCCTCTCCGACACGCGCATGTCGATGACGCCGGTGGGCGTGACGAAGGCCCAATCGCGCTGATCGGCGAGGATCACGCATTCGTGTTGCGCGCGGTCGGCGGGATGCCGCGGTGCGCCGTGTTCCGCGAGATACGCGGGCGGCGCGCACAGCACGCGCCGGTCGGTCGCGAGTTTCCTCGCGACGAGCGTCGAGTCCTTCAGCGCGCCGATGCGAATGGCGAGATCGATGCCGTCATCGACCAGATCGACGATCTGATCCGTCTGCGCAGATCGACGGACACGCCCGGGATACTCGCGCAGAAACGCTGGAATCAGCGGCGAAATATGCTGCTGCCCGAGCGACGAAGGCATGGTCACGCGCAGCCGGCCGTGCGGCCGCTCGCGCGCATGCCCGACCGCGGCGCGCGCGGCGTCGAGCAGTCCGCGCGCGCCGCGAAAATCTCGCCTTCCTGCGTGACGGACACGCGCTGCGTCGTCCGGTGCAGCAGGCGCGCGCCGAGCGTTTTTTCCAGCGCTGCGATGCGCGCGCTTGCCACCGCCGGCGACAAGCCGAACTCGTGCGCTGCCGAAGACAGGTTCGCCAGCGACGCCACGCGCACGAACAAACCGACGTCGAGCAAGTCGAGCCGCGCGCGCGGCGCGGCGTCCGCCGATGTATCGCTTGCGATTTGATGGATTTCCCGAAAAATGCTTCAATAATTATAGCCGTTTTCGAGATACCGCGTGCGGGCTAACGTGGCTTCACGCATCTCAATTTCCAAGCCAGGAGCCAACATGAAAGCCATTGGATTCACTCGTTATTTGCCGATCTCGAACCCCGAATCGCTCGTCGATATCGAACTCGACAAGCCCGTGCCGTCCGGCCTCGACCTGCTCGTGAAGGTCGAGGCGATCGCCGTCAATCCCGTCGACACCAAGATGCGCACGCCGAAGGACAAAGTCGAGGAAACGCCGCGCGTGCTCGGCTGGGATGCTGCGGGCGTGGTCGAAGCGGTCGGCCCGGACGTGACGCTGTTCAAGGTGGGCGATCCAGTCTACTACGCTGGCGACATCACTCGCCCGGGCGCGCGAACAGCGAGTTTCATCTGGTGACGAGCGCATCGTCGGCGCGAAGCCTAAGACGCTCGATTTCATCTGCGCCGCCGCGCTGTCGCTCACGACCATCACCGCGTGGGAGGCGATGTTCGATTGCCTGAACATGTCCGCCAAAGGCCAGGACGCGGGCAAGTCGGTGCTGATCATCGGCGGGGTCGGCTCGGTCGCCATCCAGCTCGCCGAGCACGTCGCGAAACTGCAGGTGATCGCGATGGCGTCGCGGCCCGAATCGGCGCAGTGGGCCGAAGAACTGGGCGCGGATCATATCGTCAATCACTTCGAGGACATCCCGAAGCAGATGAAGGCGATCGGCTTCGCGCAGGTCGATTACGTGCTGATCTTCAACGACACCGACAAGCATTTCCCGTCGGCGGAAGTCATCAAGCCGCAGGGCGGCATCTGTTCGATCGTGGAAAATGCGCGGCCGCTTCAGGTCGAATTGCTGAAACAGAAGAGCGGCGCATTCCATTGGGAATGGATGTACACGCGCTCGATGTTCACGACGCCGGATATGATCGAACAACACAAGCTGCTGTCCGAAGCGGCGCGGTTGATCGACGCGGCGAACCTGCGCGAGACGCATCGCCTACTGGAAGAAGGCCGCGCGATCGGCAAGCTCGTTCTGACCGGTTTTTGACGCATCCGTGAAACGATCCGTCGATTGATCTCCGGCAAGCCGTGCACTGGGGTATTCCACTACGATGCCCTCGAATGTGCGGCGCTAGACTGGCTCCGCTTAGCGCGTTTCGGACAGGACGCGGCGCAATGTTTGCGTCGTACGAGTCACCCACAAGCGCATACAACTGAGGTGTCGGTATGAATCGTCGTTCGAACGTATCGCATCGTTCCGGTCGTCGCACTCTCGCTGTGCGCGCTCGCCGCGGCCTACGCGACGCTCGGCATCAAGGTGCTGTCCGAAGCACCCAACGACGGCCCCATCAAGTACACCGTGAAAATGGAGTCGAAGACTTTCGGCAACGAGCAGGAGACGCGCACCATCCGCTCCGGTCAGACCGACGACTTCACCTGGCAGGGCAGCGCGCCGAGCGGCGCGCAGGCGGTCGCGGACGCATGTCCCGACTCGGCGTCGGTGCCCAAGAGCGCAGACGGCGCGGCCAGCGTGCAGATAAGCTTTCGCGCCTATGCGCCGAAGCGCATGAACAAGGTCTCGGTCAACGGCCGGAGCCTGCAATGTCCGACGGACAACCGCCTGAGCCAGAGATCGTGTGCTTCACCATGGCGACGGCCACCGGGTCGAAAAAGACCGTCACGCTCGACGACGGCACGCAACTGACCGTCACCGCGAGCCGCAAGTAAGCTCACTTTCCCTGCGACACCACCTGCGACACCGGCCGTCGTGCCGGCGTGAGTCTTTGTGTGTCTCTGGCTCAAGCCGCAACTAACTGTTGATCTCCTCACGGCCTCGAACGGTCGTGTCGCGTAGTGTCCTTAGTAAAGCTTGCAGAGCGGCGCCGCCGATTTTCACACGCACGCCGCGATCCGCTTTGCGCAAAGCGATTGCGCACGATGGCATGTTTCCTGCGATATCTTCCCGATGCACCGGCGCGACGCTGCGCCATCACACTCCATCGACCCGTTCCGACAGCGAGGTAATCGCGATACCGCACATGATCTGGAAAGGCGCGATCAGCTTCGGGCTGGTCCACGTACCCGTGCAACTGTATCCGGCCACGCACTCGGAGAAGGTCGGTTTCAATCTGCTCGACAAGCGCTCGATGGATCCCATCGGCTATAAGCAGATCAACAAGAACACCGGCAAGGAAGTGGCGCGCGACAACATCGTGCGCGGTTTCGAGTATGAGAAGGGCAAGTATGTCGTGATGGCCGACGATGAGATTCGCGCGGCCAATCCTGACCAGACGCAGACGGTCGATATCCTCGCCTTCGTCGATGCGTCCGACATCTCGTTTCTCTCGCTCGATATGCCGTACTATCTCGCGCCCGACCGCAAGGGCGAAAAGGTCTACGCGCTGCTGCCCGACGCGTTGAAGGACACCGGCAAGGTTGGCATCGCGAGCGTGGTGTTGCACAACAAGCAGCATCTCGCGGCGCTGATTCCGGTCGGCCCGGCGCTCGCGCTCAATACGCTGCGCTGGGGCGACGAAGTGCGCGACTTCAGCGAGTTCGCATTCTCCGACGAAGACACGAAGAAGGCCGGCGTCACGCCGAAAGAACTCGACATGACCAAGCGTCTGATCGAGGACATGAGCGACACGTGGGACCCGGCCATCACGAAACCTTCCGCGACGACATCATGGTGATGGTGGAAAAGAAGGTGGAGCAGGGCAAGGTCGCCGAGGTGATAAAGGTGGAGGAAGGTGGCGGAGAGCGCAAGGCATCGGCGGATATTCTCGATCTGTCGGAACTGCTCAAGCGCAGCCTGAAGAAAGGCGGCGGCACGTCGAAGCGAGGCGCTGCGGCATCGGATGACGACGGCGAGGAAACCGCGTGTCCCGCACGCAAGACGGTGACGCGTCGCAAGCGTGGGCATAGACGACGATGGCCGGCAAACTCGACACGTATCGGAGCAAGCGGCGCTTTCATCAAACGCCCGAACCGACGGGCGCGGCAAGGAAAACCGCACGCAAGTCCGCCGTCAAGCGTGCGGCGAAAACACGCGCGTTGTCCTTCGTGATCCAGGAGCACGACGCGCGCCGTCTGCATTATGACTTTCGCCTCGAACTCGACGGCACGCTCAAGTCGTGGGCCGTGCCGAAAGGGCCGAGCCTCGATCCATCGGTCAAACGGCTCGCCGTGCATGTCGAGGATCATCCGCTCGATTACGGTTCCTTCGAAGGCGACATACCCGAGGGCAATTACGGCGCGGGCAGCGTGATCGTGTGGGATCGCGGCACGTGGGCGCCGCAGGCGGGCAGTATCGCGGAGGCTGCGCGCGATTACGAAAAGGGCAACCATCAAGTTCACGCTCGATGGCGAAAAGCTGCACGGCGGCTGGACGCTCGTGAAAAGCCACATGTGCGGCAGCGGCGACAAGGAGCAATGGCTGCTCATCAAGGAACGCGACGACGATGCGCGTCCCGAAGCCGAATACAGCGTGCTGCTGAAGCAACCGGGCAGCGTGTTGTCCGATTCGATGGGCGCGCGCGGCAAGAACGGCGCGGTGCTCAAGCGACGGGCTAAACCGGCAGCGAAGAAAGCCACGCGCAAGAGGGCCAACGGCCACGATTATCCGGATATCGTCGCGCGCGCAGCGCCGAATCGGCTGCGCACCTTGTCGCCAGATCCGGGCCTAGAAGGCACGCGCCTGGCGAAGCTTCTCGCGACCTTCAAGCCGCAACTCGCGACGCTGGTCGATACCGCGCCACCCGGCGACGACTGGACCTATGAAATCAAGTTCGACGATTATCGTGTGCTCGTGCGCATTCAGACCGTGAAAGGCCGCCGCGATATCCGCGCATCTTCACGCGCAACGGCAACGACTGGACCGCGAAGTTCTCGAAGCAGGTGAAGGCCCTGGAGCAACTCGATATCGACGAAGGCCGGCTCGATGGCGGTGCTCAACGAGCGCGATCTGCCGGATTTTCAGGCGCTGCAAAACGCGTTCGACGCCGGGCGTGCGCAGGACATCGTCGTGTACTTCTTCGATCTGCCTTTCCTGAACGGCTACGACCTGCGTCATGTGCCGCTGGTGCAACGGCGCGCGTTACTGAAAGCGCTGATCGAACCCATCGACGATCCCGTGCTGCGCTTTTCGCAGGACTTCGCCTTCCACGCCGACGATCTGCTCAAGAGCGCCTGCGACATGTCGCTCGAAGGCATCATCGGCAAACGTAGCGACAGCGGCTATGTATCTATCGGGACGCAGCAGTGCATGGATCAAGCTCAAATGCCGGCGCCGGCAGGAGTTCGTGATCGGCGGCTATTCGGAACCGTCCGGCAGCCGCGCGCAATTCGGCGCGTTGTTGCTCGGTGTGTACGATGCGCACGGCAAGCTCAACTATGCGGGACGCGTCGGCAGCGGCTTCGATCACGCGACGCTCGTCGTCGCCGTCAAGAAGGAACTCGACAAGCACGAGACCGCGCGCATGCCCTTCGCGAGCGAGCCGCAGGAACGCAGCCGCACGAAAGTGCATTGGGTGAAGCCGCAACTCGTCGCCGAATGCAATTTCGCGGAATGGACCAAGGAGCGCATCGTGCGTCAAGCATCGTTCGTCAGCCTGCGCGACGACAAACCCGCGCGGCAGATCGTGAAGGAAGAGCCGAAGGTGTCGAAAAGCGCCGCTAAAAAACCACTGCAAAGAAGGCAGCGGTAAAGAAAGACCACCGATAAAGCCGAAGTCGATGGCGTGAAAATCAGTCATCCGGATCGCGTCATCGACAAATCGTCGGGCCACAAAAAGATCGACGTGGTCGAGTATTACGCGGCGGTCGCCGAATGGATGCTGCTGCATCTGAAAGACCGGCCCGTGTCGCTCGTGCGGGCGCCGGAGGACATCGGCGGCGAACTGTTCTTTCAGAAGCACAGCGCGAAGCTCGCGATTCCGCATATCACGCAACATGCGGATATCGATCCCGGGCATCCGCCGCTGCTCACCATCGAATCGCCGCAGGCGCTGGTCGGCGCCGCGCAGATGGGCGGCATCGAACTGCATACGTGGAACGCGCTGGCATCGAACATCGAGAAGCCGGACCGCATGGTGTTCGACCTCGATCCCGGCGAAGGCGTCGGCTGGAAGCGCATGGTCGAAGCCGCGAAACTCACGCGCGATCTGCTCACCGAACTCAGGCTCGAATCGTTCTGCAAGACGAGCGGCGGCAAAGGGCTGCATGTGATCGTGCCGCTCGCGAAGCAGGCGGGCTGGGACGACATGAAGGACTTCTCGCAAGCCGTCGCGCAACACATGGCGAGCACGCTGCCCAAGCTCTTTTCCGCGAAGATGGGCATGCAGAATCGCAAGGGGAAGATCTTCATCGACTATCTGCGCAACAACCGCGGCTCGAGCACGGTGGCGGCGTTTTCGCTGCGCGCGCGTCCGGGGCTCGGCGCGTCGACGCCGATCGCATGGGACGAAATCGACGACACGACGAGCGGCGATCAGTGGAACATCGGCAACGTGCAGGAACGCATGGACGCCCTGCGCGAGAACCCATGGAAGGGCTACGCGAAACTGCGTCAGCGCATGACGGCGGACATAAAGAAGCGGCTCGGCCTGACGGGTGCGCGCAAGGTATCGGCCAGGGAAGAGAGCGAGTGACGCTCGCGGCACGAACAATGCACTCAGTCACACATACGACATAAAACCCACGCGTGGAGGGAATCATGAAACAGGCGAGCACCGCCCCGGAAAGCGCGCCCGAGCGGGGCCGCGAAATGCTGGACGAGCGGCATAACGTCCGGAACCTCGCGCCGCGCGTGCGCGCCTTTCGCCTGTGCCTGATGTGCAATGCGCCGCTGCGGCCTGCGAGTCTTGACGAGATAGACGACCGCGTGCCGGAAAGCGTGCGCGAGTGCCACACGCGCTTCGTCACCTGCGATATCTGCCGCCACGTGTTCTGGGAAGGCTCGCACTGGAAGCGCATGCGCGAACGAATCGACAGTCTCGCCTGAGCGCTTACGTACAATACGGCCCCTGGCAATCCATCGTCGTCAATTTCGCTGCAACGGAGCATCGTGTGAACAAATTTCAACTGGAACAGAACAAGGCATTCAAGCTCGCCAACGACCTGAAGCAAGGCGGCGCGGCAAAAGTCGGCGTCGCGGGTCAAGCAAAGGTGGACCGGCGCGAACAGCACAAGCTCGATCAGGCGAAAGGCCTCGTGCCGTTCGCGTGCAAGCTGGATGATGAGAAGCGCGTCGCGCAACTGAAGGTGCACGACGAAGGCAACGAAGGCGGGATGACGGAAGTGTTGGCGGAGTTGCTGATGAAGGCGGGCCTGGAGCGTTAAACGCTTCCCTGCTTTTCGATCATCAGAATGCGCGCCTCGCCGACCGGTTCGGCGAAATGCTCGTCGCCGGCCTACGCGTAGAAGATATCGCCGGCTTTGAGCATCACCGTGCGCGCTCTCGGCAGTGAACTTGCTGCTTCCGATGACTTCCACGTCGATACGGCTCGATGAAATCAGACGTGCGCCTCGTCGACATCGACATCGGCGTGACGCGTCGCGGGAATGCAGGCTACCGCGATCAGCGAGAGCACGAGTCCGGCCATCACGTAAAAGGTCGGCGCGAGTTGCGAACCGGTCACGCGGATCAGC
The DNA here is from genome assembly GCA_001235855.1 of Candidatus Burkholderia brachyanthoides. Classification (GTDB taxonomy): domain Bacteria; phylum Pseudomonadota; class Gammaproteobacteria; order Burkholderiales; family Burkholderiaceae; genus Caballeronia; species Caballeronia brachyanthoides. The sequence continues at coordinate 1,424 of LFJI01000026.1, read as the reverse complement.
CACGTCACTATGAACTGCCCGAAGCCGCCGAAGATCACTACCGCGATGTTGTACGCGAGCGAAAGCCCGGTCGAGTGCCCGTGCGCGGGAACAGTTCCGCGATGAGCACACCGAACGGACCGTAGTAGCCCGACAACGCCGACAACGCGATCGACAAGACGGCCTGCAAGACGATCCAGCCGCATCACGCTAGGTTCAGCCGCGAGCCACGCGAACAGCGGATAGATCGCGACGAGCGTGATCAGCAGCGACCACATCACCAGCCCCTTGCGCCCGATGCGATCCGACCACGCGCCCGCCACCGGCGAGAGCACCGTCAGCAGCAGATTGCCGACGATCAGCGCCGTGAACGACTGCCCGAACGGCAGCTTTCAGTTGGCGCATGGCGAAGGTCGGCAGGTACGCGATCAACACGTAGACGGTCACCGTCAGCGCGATCACGGAACCGAGACCGCACAGCACTTCGCGGCCGTGTCCACGAAACACTTCGCCGAGCGTCGCGCGGCGCGAGGTCTTTTGTGCGTGCAGGAACGCTTCGGTATCGAGCATGTTGCGACGGATATACAGCCCGACCGGCCCGATGATCAAGCCGAGGATGAACGGCACGCGCCATCCCCACGATTCGAGCGATGCCGGCGACAAGCCCGTGAGATCGCCGCGCCGAGCAGCAGCAACGCGGCCTGACTCGCCATCTGGAAGCTGCCGTAGTAGCCGCGCCTGGAGAACGGCGCGGCTTCGATCAGCAACGCGGTGGCACTGCCGAATTTGCCGCCGGCGGAAAATCCCTGCAGCAGCCGCGCGAACACGATCAGCAAGGGCGCGCCGATACCGATGGCCGAATACGGCGGCGCGATCACGAGTATCAGGATGCCGACCGTCATCAGCGCGATGACGAGCGACAGCGCCGCCTTGCGCCCCGCGCGATCCGCGTACAGCCGAGCACGATGCCGCCGACCGGCCGCATCACGAAGGCAACGCCGAAGGTCGCGGTAGTCAGCAGAATGGGAGAGTACTCGTTCTCTCCAGGAAAAAACAAGTGGGCGATTACCACCGTCATGAAACCGAACACGGTGAAGTCGTACCACTCAAGCGCGTTGCCGATCACGGCGCCCTCATTCAATGGTCTGCCTGCCATACGATCCCCTTGTGCGTTGGGTTTCGCGCCACGGGCGCGGGCCCTACGGCTTTATCGTCCGCGCGGCGAAGAAGACCAACACGCGCGGTCCTTCTTCACCTGGTGAGTGAAAAAAACTGTGCGATACAGGATCAAGGGGGGGTGCGGACGAAAACTTGGACTACCTGGAGGTAGTTCATGCACTCGTACGAAGACCGTCTTCGAGCGGTTCGGGCTCTACTTAAAAAAAGTTGGGTAAGCGCATCAGAGCGACCATTCGACAATTGGGGTACCCGACAAAGAACTCGCT
>LFJI01000259.1 GCA_001235855.1 Candidatus Burkholderia brachyanthoides | reverse complement strand
GACTTTCACCCCTTGATCTCTACCGGCCTCTCGGCGAATACTGTATAAACATACAATTATTTTGCGCCGAGACCCAGTCATGAGAAGCATCGTCCTCGGTCCGTCCTTCGCCGCCTGGCGCGCCGCCGCGCGCACGCTGCTCATAGAGCGGATCCATCCGCGCGACGTGGCGGGAATCCGACGCCTCGGCAACGGTGTTCGGCACCGTCGCGCGGCAGCCGTCCGGCGCCGATCCGAACGCGCCCAAGCCGCCGAAGATCGCCGGCACCTTCCTCAAGATACTGGAGACGGCCGCCTGCTATCGCTCGCCGGACCGCTGGCCGTTTCTCTGCCACGCGCTATGGCGCTGGACGCAAGGTGACCACGCCGTGGCGACCTCCACCGACGCCGAGCGCCTGCACCGGATGATCGACACCGTGCGCGCCGAAGAGGAGCACATGCACCGGGTGCTGCGCTTCCGGCATCGCGATTCGTCGCTCGGGCCGCCGGAGTTCATCAGCTGGTTCGAGCCGGTGCACGACCTGCTGGAGCACGCCGCCCTGCACTTCGCCACGCGCATGAGCAGCGCCACCTGGATGATCGCCACGCCGCACGGCGCGGCCTTCTGGGAGGGCGCGCTGCTGCGCGTCGATCGCACCAGCGAGCCGGAGGAAAAGCCCGCCGACTTCGGCGAGCCCGCTGGCATGAACGGCGAGGGCGGTGAGCGGCAACGCCATCGAGGCGTTGCCGCTCACCTATTACGAGAGCACCTTCACGCAGGCGCTCGAAAACGCCGTGGAAATGGCCTCGCACATGCCGGTGCGCTACTGGAAGAGCCCGCCGGACGGCCGTGTCGATCCCACGCTGATTTCCCGCGCCGATCCGTACTTGCGGCGCGACCGGCATCCGCGCAACGTGCCGCCCGACATGGAAGTGCCCCTCAACACGGACCTTGAGCCGATTAAGGGCACCGCTGCTTGACCGCGCCGTCGTCGCTCGCCGAGTGCAAGCGCTGCGCGCTGTGGCGCAACGCGACGCAGGCGGTGGCGGGCATCGGCCCCGCGAATGCGCGCGTGATGCTGGTCGGCGAGCAGCCGGGCGATCAGGAAAACCGCGAAGGCACGCCGTTCGTCGGGCCGGCGAAGCGATCGCGGAAGCCGGGTTGTCGCGTGACACGCTCTATCTGACCAACGCGGTGAAGCACTTCAAATGGGAGACGCGCGGCCTCGACGACGAACGCCTGCACAGCCTGCCCGCGCAGCGCGAGCGCGAAGCCTGCCGATACTGGCTCGACGAAGAACTCGGGCGCATCGCGCCGAAGGTGGTCGTCGCACTCGGGGCGACCGCGCTGAAGGCGCTGACGGGGCATCGCACGGCGCTGTCGGAGTATCTCGGCAAGACCATCGAGCACAAAGGGCGCACACAAAGGGTGCATCGTCGTGCCGACCTATCACTTGTCGTGTATCTGCTGCGGGTGACCGACGAAAAGATCAGCGCCAAAGTGTTCGGGACGCTGGTCAAGGCGCTCGTATTCGCGCAGCAGATCGCGGACGGCACGGCGACCATCCGCACGCCGGTGAAAGGCCTGCGCTGATACAAAATCGGCATTAAATGCAACAGGAAGCAACAGGGCGAAACAAGACGAAAAGTGTCGTCAACATTCCCGTAAGCCGTGCGTTAATACCGGTGTCGCGCCGCTCATGGCGCTCACTTGCAAGGTCGACGAACCTCCATGGCCGCTCTCCCGCTCGAAGAACTCCGCCATCAACAATCTCTCATCGCGCTCGTGCCGAAGTCGTCCGGGCAGCTGAAGACCGAACGCGAGCGCATTCTCTCGCGTCTGAGCCTGCTGCTAAACGTGACCATCGCGCTGGCGCTCGCGGGTGCGTTGTTGATCGCGTATCTGCCGTTCTCGCCGGTGCCGCACGAATTCCGATTCGGCGTGCAGGAAGTGCTCGACGTCGGCGTTTTCGCCACCTGCCTGTTCCTGCTGCACGAGCGCGCCGAACTGTCGCTCGGTCTCTACAACTTCGAACTGGTCGAACAGACCACGCAGGGCGAACTGCGCACGCTCCTGCACCGTGTGCCGGAAGGCGTGTCGTATCAGGAAGCGCTCGCCGCCGACAGCCGCACCTTCGTGACCGGCGAGATCGACGACATCCGCCGCCGCGCCGAAGCCCCTGACGTCCGAGGAAGGCGGCGACGCCTGAACGAAAGCCCGACGCGTTTTCACTCGCTCCGATCCGATCAGCCGCCGGCGTGCTTGACGCATGCCGGCGGTTTTTCTTTTTTGCATGCGCACATTGAACACAGCCGGACACGCGCACGCCGCGCTTGACGATCGCGCGCGGCGTCTTCAATAGCCGTGCGGCGTTGCGCGAAACCCACGCGATCCGGCGGAATAAAACCGCGCGTGTGGGCACGTTCAGTGCTTGCATCGTTCAGTTGCCCGGCCGCCGCGCATGAACCGCCACGACGTTGCATGACACGGACTTTCGAGACGAGGCCACGCCACTTGCAGGAGTCAAGATGCGAGCCATCCCCCTTTACAGGCTGACCGAAGAACTCGCCCCGGCGCTGATTCCGGGCAAGCCGAGCGCGCCGCCCGCGCCCGGCCCGGACGGCGCTGCCGCTGCCGCCGACACAGAGTACGCTGAACTGGTCGCGTATCACGGTATCGAGCGCGAACAGCTGGTGCTGTTCCACCCTCGCAGCCACAAGAGCACGCCGGGCGCGGCGGACGGCTGGCAAATCGCCATCATCGATGATACATCCGATCCCGACGAACGCACCGCTGCCCTGCTCGGCACGATGCAGACCGCCGCACTCTTTCTGGCCGGCGCGGTCGCGCCGCGCACCTTGCCGCGCTTGATCGCCGATGCGCGCCTGCTTCTCTCCGACGATGCCGCCGCGCCCTCGCACGTCGCGAAAGCGCGTGCGCTCGGCACGCCGCATATCGTGCTGGACAAGCATCCGGACGACACCGGCAGCGAGGCGATCGTTGCGCGGGCGCGCGCCGAGTTGTCGGATACGCATCGCGCGCATCCGGGGCGGCCGTTCACGCTGCACATGCCGGTGGAGCACGACGCGCTTTGACGCGCTCTACGCTTTAGGCATCGAACAAACGGGACCACATCATGAAATTCGATATGCAGACTAATCCGGTGCCGGATCCGATCGCGGACCCAAATCGCGATCCGGAAGCCGATCCGCTCACGCCGCCCTTACCGTGGCATCGTCCGGACGAACCTCAGCATCCCGAAGCGCCGCCCGACAAGGATCCGGTGATTTTCAGCCAAGACCGCAGCTAAAATTACCTAACTCGTACATATCTTTTCCATAGTACGGGTATTCCCGCATTCGCCCTTCATTCGTGCTGCCGTCTGCCGTAATTCGGGCATGCGGCGGCATCGCACCGTCGCGTCATGACACATCCCCAAAAAGGCAAGCGGCGCACTCATGAACAAAATGACGTTGAACAAGAAGCACGGCTCTCTGATCGCCGTGCTGTGGATCGGCCTGATCGCCATCGGCATCATCGGTGCATGGCAAAACCATACGTCGATGATCGACGACCGCAAGGAGCAACTGAAGACCCTCGTCAACGAGGCCTACGCGGTCACCGCGCATTACGCGGCGCTTGCCGACAACAAGACCCTCACGCAAGAGGAAGCGAAAAAGCAGGCGCTGCAGGTGATCGGCGCGATCCGCTACGGCACGGACGGCTATCTGTCGATCAACGATTCGCATCCGACCATGGTGATGCATTCGATCAAGCCAGCGCTGGTCGGGCAGGATCTGTCGAGCTACACCGACCCGGGCGATCTGACGGACAGCGGCGTCATCAGCTATCTTTGGTCGAAGCCGGGCAGCGACAAACCGGTCGCGAAGCTTTCGTATTCGCAGAAATTCGCGCCATGGGACTGGTATCTCGTCACCGGTATGTACATGGACGACGTGCAGGCCGCGTTCTGGGCGAGCGCGCTGCGCTGGCTCGCGGAGATCACGGCCGTGCTCGGCGCGGCGGCGGCGGCAATGCTGGTCGTGTTGCGCAGCATCCGCCGTCATCTCGGCGGCGAACTGGAACTGGCGGTGAGCGCGGCGCATCGCATCGCGAACGGCGACCTGACCGCCGACGTGCGCGTGCGCGCCGGCACCGACAACATCAACGTCGGCGCATCGGAGATTGCGGCGGGGCAACACCGATCTGTCGCAGCGCACGGAGGAATAGGCGGCGGCGCTGGTGCAGACGGCATCGAGCATGATCAGATGACGACCAACGTGAAGAGCAACGCCGACAGCGCCGCGCAGGCCGCGCGGCTGGCGAGCCAGGCGGCGGACGTCGCGACGCGCGGCAGCGGCGTGGTCGATGAGGTAATCGACACGATGACGCGCATCACCGCGAGCTCGAACTAGATCGGCGACATCATCGGCGTGATCGACGGCATCGCATTCCAGACCAACATCCTCGCGCTGAACGTAGCCGTCGAAGCGGCGCGCGGGCTAGCAAGGTCGCGGCTTCGCGGTCGTGGTGGCGGAAGTGCAGCCTCGCGCAACGTTCGGCCACGGCGGCGAAGGAAATCAAGGCGCTGATCGAGACATCGACGCAGACCGTGCAAGAAGGCGCGTCGCTCGTGACCAACGCGGGCGCGACGATGACGGAGATCGTGCAGTCGGTGCGGCGCGTCAACGAGATTCTCGACGTGATCAGCCACGCGTCGAACGAGCAGAGCGCGGGCATCGAACAGATGAATCGCGCGGTGGTCGAGATGGATCAGGTCACGCAGCAGAACGCCCCGCTGGTCGAAGAAGCCGCGGCGGCAGCGCATTCGCTGAAGGATCAGGTGGATGTGCTGCGCGAGGCGATCGGCAGTTTCAAGTTGCCGGCCTGAGGTTCGATCTAGTCGCTTGACCGGATGAGAAGCGCGCATGACTCGCCGTCATGCGCGCTTTTTTCATGTGCGCCCAGCATGGGCGCACTCCTGCGGGTGCAAGTCCCGCCATAA
>LFJI01000258.1 GCA_001235855.1 Candidatus Burkholderia brachyanthoides | reverse complement strand
CGCCGTGCTCGCCTGCGCCTTTGGAGCGCTGCTGAGAATGTGAACAGAACCTAAGGCTTCGAGCTTTTTTAGATACGCGTTCTCCATGCGCAAGTAGTTCAACTCGTCGAGCAACTCCTGACGAGTGCGTCCGTCGTCATCGGTTAGCGCAGGCGGTGTGGTCGGCTATTCGGGCATCTTCTTGGGGCGTCCTATCGAGCAAGGCAACAATGCGTTCGCACCGCCGTCATCATATTGGCGTTTCCACAGGCCAATATGATGACGGCGCGGTTGCGGATGTTGAACCGCGCAGCCGCTTCGCGCTCAGACATACCTTGACTTTGCATTTCTTTGCATTTGCTGCAGTACCGATAACTTGAAAGAGCTTGAAAGACGCGCTATAGCGCTCGTGTTTACCTTGATACCGGCCACTCCATTCGCCCGATATGCGGCAACCCACTGGCGTACCGTCGCCCCATCGATTCCTTGGCGCTGCGCGACGCCCCGAGATCCAACTTCCCCCGACTCATACTCCTCCATAACTGACAGATTGAACTGCTCTGTGTACTTCGCCATGAAAAACACCCCAAAGGTTGGATCAATGTCCAACTTTTGAGGGCAGTTCACCGACGATGCGGGTTTTTTCTTCCTACCAAACTTCCGAAAGCCTTCCCGACTCAAGATGGGATGACGCGTCGCGGCGACCCCGATTACTGCGACTGACCGTTCATCTGCTTGGACGACTTCGACTTCTTCGGTTTCTTCGGCTTCTTCTTGTGCTCGAACTGCGGCGGCGAGTACGAAGACGCGGTCGTGCTGCTGGCGGGCCGCGCTCGCTACGGTTACGGCGGACGTCATCTTCTTCAAGCGACTTTCTCCGTAACGAAATTCGCGTGTCCGTCGTCACGACGGTGTATCGCAGGCGCAGTGTATGGAATTACAAAATTCCTCGCCGATCGCTTGATTGTTTTCTTCGGCATTACGCCACGCGTATGGATTTTTCCAACGCCCTTACGCGACGGCGCTGGCGCGGTGAATTCCTTTAACGTAGCGGCGCGAGCGCGCATTCTGCATCCGCCGATGAAATCGCCATGCGCTCGGCGAAGCTCTGAAGCTGATCGTCGCCGATCTTGCTGACCGAAAAATACGTGCTGTCCGGATGCGCGAGGTAGAAGCCCGACACGCTGGCGGCCGGCAGCATGGCCAGCGACTCGGTGAGACTCATGCCGATCTCTTCCGCCTGAAACACTTCGAACATATCGCGCTTCACGAGGTGATCCGGGCACGCTGGATAACCCGGCGCCGGGCGAATGCCCGTGTATTTCTCGGCGATCAGCGCGTCGTTGTCGAGCGCTTCGTTCGCCGCATAACCCCACAGTTCGCGACGCACACGCGCATGCAGCGCTTCGGCGAAGGCTTCCGCGAAGCGGTCGGCGAGCGCCTTCAGCATGATCGCGCTGTAGTCGTCGTGATCGGCTTCGAACTGGGTTTCCTTCTTATCGACGCCGAGACCCGCCGTCACCGCGAACAAGCCGATATAGTCCTTCACGCTCGAATCCTTTGGCGCGATGAAATCGGCCAGCGACCGGTTCGGGCGCATCACGCCGCCCACGACCGGACGCACGCTCTGCTGCCGCAGATTGTGCCACGTCATCGCCACTTGCGAGCGCGACTCGTCCGTGTAGATTTCGATGTCGTCGTCGTTCACGGTATTGGCGGGCAACAGCGTGATGACGCCGCTCGCCGTTAGCCAGCGGCCCTGAATGATGCGCGAGAGCATCGACTTGCCGTCCGAAAACACACGCTGCGCCGACTCGCCGACGATTTCGTCGTTGAGAATCGCGGGATAGGGACTGGCGAGGTCCCAGGTCTGAAAAAACGGCGTCCAGTCGATGTAATTCGCGAGATCGGCCAGATCGTAATTCCTGAACACGCGACGCCCGATGAAACTCGGCTTCTTCGGCTGATACGCGCTCCAGTCGATCTTCGTCTTGTTGGCGCGCGCTTCGTCGTAAGTGACCATCGGCTGCGCTTTCTTGTTCGCGTGCTGAAGGCGGATACGGTCGTAGTCGCTCTTGAGTTCGTCGAAGTACTTCGCCGCGCCTTCGTCCGACAACAGGCTCGATGCCACCGACACCGAACGCGACGCATCCGGCACGTAGACGACCGGCCCTTCGTAATGCGGCGCGATCTTCACTGCCGTATGCACGCGCGAAGTCGTCGCGCCGCCGATCAGAAGCGGCGTTTGTTTGCCGCGAAAGTATTCGTCGCGCTGCATTTCGGAGGCGACGTAGGCCATCTCTTCGAGACTCGGCGTGATCAGCCCGGAAAGCCCGATGATATCCGCGCCTTCTTCCTTCGCTTTCTGCAGGATTGTCGCGCACGGCACCATCACGCCCATGTTGACCACTTCGAAATTGTTGCACTGGAGCACGACCGACACGATGTTCTTGCCGATATCGTGCACGTCGCCCTTCACGGTCGCGATGACGATCTTGCCCTTCGGACGCACGTCCGCGCCCGCTTCGGCGAGGCGCTTCTTTTCCTCTTCGATGAACGGAATCAGGTGCGCGACCGCCTGCTTCATCACGCGCGCCGACTTGACGACCTGCGGCAGGAACATCTGTCCCTGACCGAACAGATCGCCGACGATGTTCATGCCGTCCATCAGCGGGCCTTCGATCACGTTAATCGGACGGCCGCCGGCCTGGCCGATTTTCTGCCGGGCTTCTTCCGTATCTTCGACAATGAAGTTCGTGATGCCGTACACCAGCGCATGCGACAGCCGCGCTTCGACCGGCTGATTGCGCCATTCGAGGTCCTCTTCCTTCTTGGCCGCGCCAGTCTTGAACTTGTCGGCGATTTCGAGCAGACGGTCGGTGCCGTCTTCGCGACGATTGAGCACGACGTCTTCCACCTTCTCGCGCAGTTCGGCGTCGAGATCGGCGTACACGCCTAGTTGCCCTGCGTTGACGATGCCCATGTCCATGCCCGCCTGAATGGCGTGATACAGGAACACGGTGTGGATGGCTTCGCGTACCGGATCGTTGCCGCGGAACGAGAACGATACGTTTGACACGCCGCCAGACATCTTCGTGTGCGGCAGGTTCTGCTTGATCCAGCGCGTCGCTTCGATGAAGTCGACCGCGTAGTTGTTGTGCTCCTCGATCCCCGTCGCGATGGCTAAGATGTTCGGATCGAAGATGATGTCTTCCGGCGGGAAGCCGACTTCGTTCACGAGGATGTCGTAGGAGCGCTTGCAGATTTGCGTCTTGCGCTCGAACGTGTCGGCTTGCCCTTGCTCGTCGAACGCCATCACGATCGATGCCGCGCCATATCGGCGGATCAGATTCGCGTGATGCCGGAACTGCTCCTCGCCTTCCTTGAGCGAGATCGAGTTGACGATAGCCTTGCCCTGCACGCACTTCAGGCCCGCTTCGATCACTTCCCACTTCGACGAGTCGATCATGATCGGCACGCGCGCGATATCCGGCTCGGACGCGATCAGATTCAGAAAGCGAACCATCGCAGCTTTCGAATCGAGCATAGCTTCGTCCATGTTGATATCGATGACCTGCGCGCCGTTCTCCACCTGCTGCCGCGCGACGGCCAGCGCTTCGTCGAACTGGCCGTTCAGGATCATGCGCGCGAAGGCCTTCGAGCCGGTCACGTTGGTGCGCTCGCCGACGTTGATGAACAGCGAGCCTTCGGTGACGTTGAACGGTTCGAGGCCGGAGAGACGCATGGTGTGGTCGGTCATGTCTTGTATCTCTTTTGCGATATCAGGCTGCGTCACGGTACTGCGACGGAAAATTGCGCGGCTTCACTTCCGCAAGCGCTTTCGCGATGGCCGCGATGTGATCCGGCGTCGTCCCGCAGCATCCGCCCGCGATGTTCACCAGACCCGATTGCGCGAATTCCTTCAGCAGTCCGGAGGTCACATCCGGCGTTTCGTCGAAGCCGGTGTCGCTCATCGGATTCGGCAGGCCCGCGTTCGGATAGCACGACACATAGGTGTCGCACAGCTTCGCGAGTTCGGCGATATACGGGCGCATCAGCGCCGCGCCGAGCGCACAGTTCAGGCCGAAGGTGAACGGCCGGGCGTGACGCAGCGAGTTCCAGAACGCCTCGACGGTCTGGCCCGACAGAATGCGGCCCGACGCATCCGTGACCGTGCCGGAAATCATGACCGGCAGCAGTTCGCCCGTGTCTTCGAATAGCTCGTCGAGCGCGAACAACGCGGCTTTCGCGTTCAGGGTATCGAAGATGGTTTCGACGAGGAACAGGTCGCAGCCCGCGTCGAGCAGCGCCTTCGCCTGTTCGTAGTACGCGTCGCGCAGTTCGTCGAAGCTCACATTGCGCGCGCCCGGGTCGTTCACGTCCGGCGAGATGCTCGCGGTCTTCGGCGTCGGCCCAATCGCGCCCGCGACGAAGCGCGGCTTGTCCGGCGTCGAATAATTGTCGCAGGCTTCGCGCGCGACCTTCACCGACTCGAAGTTCATCTCGGCGGCGAGGTCTTCCATGCCGTAGTCGGCCTGCGCGACGCTCGTCGCGCCAAAGGTGTTCGTCTCGATGATGTCCGCGCCCGCCGCCAGATACTGCTCGTGGATCTCGCGAATCACCTGCGGCTGCGTGATCGACAGCAGCTCGTTGTTGCCTTTGATGTCGCGCCCGTAGTCCGCGAAGCGCGTGCCGCGATACGCGGCTTCATCGAGCTTGTAGCGCTGGATCATGGTGCCCATCGCGCCGTCGAGGATCAGAATGCGCTTCTGCAGGAGCGCGGGCAGCGCGGTGCCGCGCGTGTAGGCGCGTGCGGGAACTTTCGACGTGGCGTTCTGGTTCATGGCGGACGACCCTGCAACCGATTGTGAAATAGCCTGACATTGTAGCCACTGCGCTGGGCGATCGCCGCGCGCGGCAGGGCGCGGAAACACGTCCTCGACGCCAAAAGAAATCTATGGTTACCCCCATTTTTGCAATGCTGATCTTTGATGCTGTGGGTGGTTTGCCTCAATCTA
>LFJI01000257.1 GCA_001235855.1 Candidatus Burkholderia brachyanthoides | reverse complement strand
TTTACCAACTTCAGCTTCAACTGCTCGCTGTACTTCGCCATGGAAAACACCCCAAGGTTGGATCAGCGTCCAACTTTTGGGGTACAGTTCACGGACGGAAGGCTTCTGTACCCAGTTGATGTCCACGCACAACACCTGCAAGCCATAAGGCGTCTGCGCCGCGATCGACGCTGTCACGCACAGATGCGCCTCGTTGATCGACAAATACGGCGTCGTCAAATGCACGCGCCCCGGCGCGCGCAGCGCCTCGATGAAATACGGCCTGCGCTCCCAGCTCGCGCCCTCCGAATGCAGCAACGGACTGAAGCGCTTCGCGCGCTGCGACGTCCGCACCACTCCACTGGTACGACGTTGTCGCCGATTTGCCGGCCTTCCTGATCGAGCAGAAAGCAGCGCGCGGTATCTGCGAGTTGCAGCATTTCGCTCGCCGCCGCGGTCAGGGTTTCGTCTTCCATCAGCCTGACCGATGCATGCTCGAGTCCGCTCACGTAGGGCTGCAAACGTGCCGCCTGCGCGTGGTCGCGCGCCGCGATGCGCTCGCGCGATGCCGCCGACAACACATCCATCACGCCAGCGGCGACTTCGCTGTGCACGGCATCGACACCCGGTTGCGCGAAATACGCGCCCTGCACGAAATCGACGTTGCATTCGAGCGCGATCAAGGCCTCACGTTCGGTCGAGAGACCGCCCATTCGCACGAGCTGACCCGATTCGTGCAGCAGCGACGCCAGCCGCGGCAACACGCGTTCGATATGCGAATGCTCGATGGCCTGCTGAAGAATGCAGCGATCCAGCGTGACGATATCCGGCCGCAACTGCCACACGTGGTCGATGTTCTAATGCTTCACGCCGAAACCGTCCAGCGCGATCAGAAAGCCCGACTTGCGCAGCGAATCGATGATTTCGCTGAAGCGGGTGGTCTCGCCGCCCGCCTGCTCGGGCACTTCGAGCACGACGCGCTGCGGCGGCAGGCCGATGTCCTTCAGCGCGGCGGGATGCAGGCTCAGGAAGAGCCATTCGGCGTGACTGTCGAATGCATTGAAGTTGCCCAGATGCAGCGATTCGGCGAGCCGGCCCAGTTCGAGCAGATTGCCGCGCCGTGCGGCCTGCGTGAACACTTCCGCCGACGGCACGTGACGATGCGCATCGTCACGTGCGCGCAGGGACGCGGATAGCCGATCGCGCGCCGGTGCGACACCGAAAACACTGGCTGAAACACGCTGAATACGGTGTATTCGCCGTACAGTACGGTGCGACGCGAACCATCGTCGCCGGCGACGGAGCGCGGCGGGCAGAAGCTGGGTGGGTCGAGGTCAACCATGCTCATGAGTCGTTGCGTCGTGCGGTGAGAATTTCGAGATAGTTTACCGGATCGGTTTCTCCCTGATCGAGCAAAAACCGTGCGCATTCAACATCGTGAACGCATGCGGCGTGATCGTTTCGCGTGGACGCGGGGTTTTGCGTGCTCATTCGGACCAGAGCGTTCCGTGCGCACCGCCACGCGACGCGCACGGATCATTGGCGCGATTGGCTGTCGGCGACGCGACGCCGCGACAGGCGCGGCCGTTTCAGTTCGATTCCGACGGGTCCGGCTTGCGCTTCGCCGAGCGCACTTCCGACGCGAGTTGTCCGAAGATCCACGCGGTCGCCGCCGTGATGATGCCCACGCACAGGAAGGTCGCGTGGAACGCGGGCAGCGAGTTGCTCTCCGTCACGCGCGGCAGGATGCCGGTGAAGGTCGCGAGGATCGCGCCGGCGACGGTCACGCCCAGGCTCATCGACAGCATCTGCACGAGCGAAAACAGGCTATTGCCGCTGCTCGCGCCGCCGGTGCCGAGGTCCTTGAGCGTGAGCGTGTTCATCGCGGTGAACTGCATCGAGTTGACGGCGCCGAACAGCGCCAGTTGGACGAGCCGCAGCCACAGCGGCTGATGCGTGCTCACCAGGCCGAAGCTCGCCATAATCAGGCCGACGAGCACGGTGTTGACGACCAGCACGCGCCGGTAGCCGTGCTTTTCGATGAGGTTCGTCACGAGCCGCTTCGACGCCATGCCGGCCGCCGCGACCGGCAGCATCATCAAACCTGCCTGAAACGCCGTGTAGCCGAGGCTCACCTGCAGCAGCAGCGGAATCAGATACGGCATCGCGCCGCTGCCGATTCGCGCGAACAGGTTGCCGAGCAGCCCGACGCTGAAGGTGTGGATCTTGAATAGTTCGAGCGAGAAGATCGGCTGCGCGGCGCGCGTCGCGTGCAGCCCGTACGCGACGAAGCAGCCGAAGCTCAGCACCAGCAGCACAATCACGACCACGTGTTGCAGGCCGAGGTCGGCGAAGCCGTCGAGCGAGATCGTCAGCGCAACCATGCCGACGGCGAGCAACAGGTAGCCCGCGAGATCGAAGGGCGGCGTGGCCGGATTGCGGCTGTCGGGCATGTACTGATTGGTCGCGATGCAGCCGACGATGCCCACCGGCACGTTGATCAGAAAGATCCAGTGCCACGAGGCGATCTGCACGAGCCAGCCGCCGAGCGTCGGGCCGATGAGCGGGCCGATCAGCCCCGGAGTCGCGACGAAGGCGAGCGCCGACAGATAGCGTTCGGCGGGAAACACGCGCAGCACGGCGAGTCGGCCGACCGGCAGCAGCATCGCGCCGCCGACGCCCTGCACGACGCGAAACGCGACCAGCGCCGTCAGCGATTGCGCGTTCGCGCATAGCAGCGAGCCGACGGTGAAGATCAGGATCGCGGAGAGGAACACGCGCCGCGTGCCGAGCTTGTCGGCGAGCCAGCCGGAGACGGGGATCATCATCGCCATCGTCAGCGAGTAGGCAATCACCACGCCCTGCATGCGTAACGGCGCTTCGCCCAGGCTGCGGGCCATCGCGGGCAGCGCAGTGTTGACGATGCTCGAGTCCAGCGTCTGCATGAAGAAGCCGGTCGCGACGATCCATAGCATGATCGTCAGAGAGCGGTCGGACGGTGTTCCTGCTGCGGTATCGGTCATGGAGTTTTGGGGAACGCGGCGCTTATTTGCGGAGTTCGGCGACGAAATCGTAATAGTCGTTGCGGCAGTAGGTATCGGTCAGTTCGATCGCGCGTTGATCCGCCGTGTAACCGACGCGCGTGATCAGCAGTAGCGCGTCGTGCGGCGCGATGCCCATTTGTTCCGCGATCTCGTCGCTCGCGTTCACCGCGCGAAAGTGCTGCAACGCGCGCACGATCGACAGGCCGCGCGTAGACAGGCCGCGCGTATCGAGATAGCTGTACAGCGAATCGCCGATGGCTTGCGGATCGGGAATGCAAGAGGCTGGAAACGTCGCGTTCTCGACGGCCATCACAATATCGTCGGCGAGACGCAGGCGCTTCAGACGCGTGACGGTGGCGGCGGGCGAGAGGCCAAGCTGGATGACCTCGTCGCGATTGGCCGGCTCGATGGCGCGAAAGAGCAAGCGCGACGACGGCTTGAAGCCGCGCCGGCGCAGCATTTCGCTGAAACTCGACAGCCGCGACAGCGGATCTTCATAACGCGGCGTGATGAAACTGCCCGCGCCTTGCTCGCGCCGGATCAGGCCTTGCTCGACGAGCAGCGCGATGGCCTTTCGCGACGTGATGCGCGAGACGTCGAGGGCGTCGGAGAGTACGCGTTCGGACGGCAACGCTTCACCGGGATTCCAGCGGTTGTCGTGAATGGCGTTGGCGAGCTGAAGATAGAACGGAGTGTCGCTTTCCGGGTACGGGCGCAAGTCGCGCCAGCGATCTTCTGAGGTCGAGTTCATAAAGCGGACGCAAATGGGCCAAGCAGGGATTTTAAGACAACCCTTGCAGACGAAGCGCGTGCCGCTGCGTAACCTCGCAACAATCCCCGGACGTTAACACAATCCGTTGGCCCGATCATATGTGAACCGTGGTTTACGTCGTGTGAACTGTAGGATGCGATCTGGTATGTAAAATGTAGAGCATCCGTAAGACCGAGGTCTCGAGGTCTTCGAGGCGCGGCTTTCTTCGCTGAAGGACCGAGTTGCAAGAAGTCGCATTTTGGCTCGGATCGATTGACTTTCGATGGGCAACTAGGGCGATACGAAGTCAGCCGACTCTCCGATTGTGGAACTTCGCATCGGTCATGGATCTGGCTGGCTATTGCATCTACTACGTGCGACGTGGCGACGTACTGGTGATTCTGCTCTGCGGAGGCGACAAGTCGACACAGGTTCGAGATATCCGGTCTGCTCACGCAATGCTCGCTCACCTCGACTTAAAGTGAATGAAGATGGCGACGAAAATTAAAACGAGCACAGCACTTGGGATTCAGTGGATTACCTGAAAACCGAAGATGACATTGCCGAGTATTTCGAAGCGTGCCTGGTTGAAGGCGGTGATGATCTTGCGTTTATCGCACATGCTTTGGGCGTGATCGCGCGGGCGCGGGGAATGGCGCAAGTCGCGCGCGACCCCAGCATCAGCCGCGAAGGTCTATAACAAGGCGCTGTCGGAAGATGGCAACCCTAGCTTCGGAACCGTTCTCAAAGTTGTGAAAGCGTTAGGTTTGCAGCTTCATGCGTCGAAACTCAGCGCTTGAATCCGCGTATCGGTAAGGGCAGGGAATTACGCCGTAGCCGGCCCACCCACCTCGCGCCCCGCGCGCATATAAAGCGCGACCGACAGCGCCACCCCGGCGGCGGTCGCCAGTGCCGCGAACAGGAACACCGAGCCATACCCGAACTCGCCCGCCACATACCCCGCGAGCGGTCCAGTCAGACCGAGCGACAAGTCCAGAAACACCGAATACGTCGACAGCGCCGCGCCGATCAGCGCGAAATGCGGATCGGTGGCGAGCCACAGAAACAGCAGGCCCAGGCATTCGCAGGAGAACGACGCGATCGCCACGCGGAATCCGCCGAAGGTCTTGCTCGTGTTGGCGAACAGCAGGCGCGCGCCGATGAAGGTCGTGCCGAACACTGTCAGCGACAGCGTCGCGTTCGGCGCATTGACTCAGGTTATTTGTTACCGAGCGAGGCTCGTTGCCTCAAGTATT
>LFJI01000256.1 GCA_001235855.1 Candidatus Burkholderia brachyanthoides | reverse complement strand
GCTGGGCGGGTGTCGGCGTCTTGAGCATGATGCTCATTTAACGACAAAGCCCTGGCTTCGCCCCCAGGGCTTTGTCAGCAGTCTTCGTTGACCCAACGAAAAACCCGCCGCCGGGTAGGCCTACCCGGTCTGAAGGCACATCGATGTGTGCCATGTGTGCCGTGTGGTCCTGCGTACTCCACACCCTGCTCGACTTACGGACGGCTGCCCGTCGGGAACGGCCATGCCGCTGCCGGATTCAACGCCGTCTTGACCGCAGTGGCCGGAGCCGGAGCAGGCGTCGATACGGTTGTTGCCGTCGTGGCAGCCGAAGCCTTCTTCGCAGCAGCCTTCTTGGCCAGAGCTTTTTTCGCTGCGGCTTTCTTGGCAGCGGGGGCGGCAGTGGTTTTGGCAGCGGGCGCCTTCTTGGCAGCGGCCTTCTTCGCAGGCGCCTTCTTCGCCGCTACTTTCTTCGCTGCTACCTTCTTGGTTGCGACTTTCTTTGCCGCGACCTTCTTAACGGCGACCTTCTTCGCGGCTACTTTCTTTGCCGGCGCAGCCTTCTTGGCGGTGACTTTCTTAGCTACAGACTTCTTCGCTGCGGTTTTTTTCTTGGCAACTGCCATGATTTTCTCCTTCAGGTTTTCAGATGAGAGTCAGTTCAAACAACACCCTTTGTCAAAACCCGCTTCCCACACGTCGCCTTCTCAGGGCGCGCGCTACGAATCGGATTATTCATCGGCGTACGCACGTCCCGCCCGCTTACGCTAATGAATACGGCAGGCGCGCCATGCCCCGAGGCACCGCGCGCCAAATTGAGTCAGCTCCGCGTATTCGCGGCGCCGGCCATCGCTTGATCGAGCCAGGGAGCTTGCCGCTGGCATTTTCCGGGGGGAAGTTTGCCCATCCATCCCATTGAAGGGATCGCAAATGGCCTGTCTTCTGTTCGGGCCGTTGGGCGGCGCATTAAGTCAAGTCAATAGGCGCACTTTGCATCAGGCGACCGTTCTCCTAAACCTTGTCGGTCAGGCGCGCGTAAGCGACACGCTGCTGCCCGACCAATCCCAACGATTTCGTCTGCAACACGTCCTAGAGTTTTTGTTATTCCCAGGTCAGCGCGCCGCCGGTTTGATACTCAATCACGCGTGTCTCGAAGAAGTTGCGTTCCTTCTTCAAGTCGATCATTTCGCTCATCCACGGGAACGGGTTTTCCTCGTTCGGGAAGAGCGGGTCGAACCCGATCTGCTGGCAACGCCGGTTGCAGATGAAGCGCAAGTAGCTCTTGAACATCGACGCATTCAGGCCGAGCACCCCACGCGGCATAGTGTCTTCAGCGTACTTGTATTCAAGATCGACCGCCTGCTTGAAGAGTTCGCGAATCTCAGCCTTGAATTCGACGGTCCACAGTTGCGGCTCTTCCAGCTTGATCTGGTTGATGAGGTCGATGCCGAAATTGCAGTGCATCGATTCGTCGCGGAAGATGTACTGATACTGCTCCGCGGCACCCGTCATCTTGTTCTGGCGACCCAGCGCCAGAATTTGCGTGAAGCCCACATAGAAGAACAGCCCTTCCATGATGCAGGCGAACACGATCAACGATTTTAGCAATTTCTGGTCCGCTTCCAGCGTGCCGGTCACGAAAGCCGGGTCAGTCAGCGTCTGGATGAACGGAATGAGGAACTCGTCCTTGTCGCGGATCGACTTGACCTCATGGTATGCGTTGAAGATCTCGCTCTCGTTGAGGCCCAGCGATTCGACGATGTATTGATACGCGTGCGTGTGGATCGCCTCTTCAAACGCCTGGCGCAACAGGAACTGGCGGCACTCCGGAGCGGTGATGTGACGGTACGTGCCTAGCACGATGTTGTTCGCGGCGAGCGAGTCGGCCGTGACGAAGAAGCCGAGGTTGCGCTTGACGATGCGGCGCTCGTCGTCCGAGAGACCGTTCGGGTCTTTCCACAGTGCGATGTCTCGCGACATATTCACTTCCTGCGGCATCCAGTGATTCGCGCAGCCGGCGAGGTACTTCTCCCACGCCCACTTGTATTTAAACGGAACCAGCTGATTGACGTCGGTCTGGCCGTTGATGATGCGCTTGTCGGCGACATTGACACGCGCTGCGCTCTGCGCGGCGATGGCGCCGGCAGAAAGCGTAGCGGCTGCGGGCGGCACGAAACCATCCGAGAAGATGTTCGTGGAATTTGCCTGAGCAGTCTGATGGGCAGCTTGAGTTGCGGCTTGATGAGCTTGGGCAACTTGCGCTGCACCTTGCGTACCCGTACCGAAAGTCGAGCCTTGAGCGTGACGCAACGGGTTGTGTTGCGAAGCGCTCGAGGGAGCTATGGCAGTGGTCTCGTCATCCCAGTTGAGCATAAATTTTCACCATCAATTTAGATCGGTTTGTACCATCTTTGCATGAGCGATAAAAGAGTTTGCTCATAAAAAATCTCGTTTTGACTCGTTTTAGTTTCAGCGTTGCTACCTGCATACAACACTTGAACCTTCACATCGTGAGTGAAGCGTGATGCGATGAGCATGTGTGAAGCGGTCCTCATCGTGTGCGTTCGACGACCTGATGCGATGCTTAGAAGGTGCTTCATCGATGCTCTGAGAGCCTTGTGCCATAAGGCTTTGCGGCCGATGCCCCGAAGCGCTTCGCGACACGCTCGCGATGTTCACAGCCGCTTGCGCGAGGCTGCTGCGCGATGCGTCGTGGCGCTGATGCGTTGTCGTTGCGAAGGTGTTGCGTTGCTGCTGCATCACTTCGCTTCGATCATCGCGTGGTGTGTGTCGCGATCGATACACCGCGATGCGAACGACACCGATTTTCAACCCGACTCGATGTGCCTGGCTCGTCATGTTCATGCCATTCGATGAGCACGATGAACGCAACCTCGCATGATCGAAAAACACGTTCGGGCGCGCCTGGTTCGAGGCCTCCGGCAGCTCATCGCGCGCTCTCACATCGTTGCCGAAGTTTAGCATTTGGCGTCTCGCATCTACACAATATCTTGTGCTTGACTTTCTATCCAATACAACCTATAGTGTTTTCCACGAAAGCCGATTTCACCTCGAAAACACGCCTTCATGCGCTCATCGGCCGCGCAAAAGGTCGAGCAGCGCGCGCAGGTTGTTGTGATCGATCTCGTGCATGAGCGCGAGCAGCGCGTCGAGCTTGCTTTGTGGAAAACCCTCACGCGCGAACCATGCGAGGTAGTGGCTGGACAAGTCAGCGAGCACGTGGTCCTTGTACTTGCCGTAGGGCATAGTCATCGTGACGAGGCGTTGCAGATCGTGCGGATCCATCGTGATTTCGTTCATCGTTCATCGTTCATCGTTCATCGTTCGTGTGCCGTGTGCGTGCGAGATGCTCGTCGCGAGTTGCATATCGATGCTATAATTACTGGTTTTGCCACCAAGATCTCAAACGCGATTCGCCATGCCGCTTGCCATCAAAGCTTTCATTGCCCCTCTCTCTCTCTCTCTCTCTCTCTCTCTCTCTCTCATTGTCGCGTGCGCGATGTTCATGGAAAGCGTCGACGCCAACGTGATCGTCACGGCGATTCCCGAAATGGCGCGCGCCTTCGGTCGCGATCCCGTCACACTCAAGGTTGCCGTCACGAGCTACGTGCTCAGACTCGGCGTGTTCATTCCGATCTGCAGCTGGGTGGGCGGACCGCTTCGGCGCACGCACGGTGTTCCGCACGACGATCGGCATCTTCGTGGTCGGCTCGCTGCTGTGCGCGGCGTCGACGTCGCTCGGACCGTTTCACCGTCGCGCGCTTCATTCAGGGCGTAGGCGGCGCGATGATGGTGCCGGTGGGCCACATCATCATCTTCCGCTCGGTGCGGCGCTCGGACTTCATCCGTGCGATGAACTATCTCGCGGTACTAGCAATGTTCGGCCCAGCCGTGAGTCCGCTGCTCGGCAGCTTCATCACGACGTATCTGCACTGGCGTCTGATCCTTTTCATCAACGTGCCGATCGGCATCTTCAGTATCTATCTGACCAACCGCTATATCGCCAATTCGCGCGAGAAGCATCCTGGGCCGCTCGACTGGTTCGGCTTCGTGCTCTTTTCCAGTGCGGGCGTGCTGTTGTTGCTCGGGCTCTCGCTCGTCGGCGGCGAACTCGTGTCGGAGCGCACGGCATACGCGATGGTCACGGGCGGCGCGTTGATGGTCGCGATCTGTGCTTCCGATCTGCGCTTCTTTTCTTCCGCGTGCCGACGTTTCAGGCCAGCGTGCTTGGCAGGTCGATGTTCCGCATCGGGCTGGGCGCGGTGCCGTTCCTGCCGCCGCTCGCGTTGCAGGAGGGACTGGGCATGTCGGCGTTCCAATGGCGCGATCACTTGTGCTTCGGCTTTCGGCGGGATGTTCACGCGTGTGCTGGCTTCGCGCGTGCTGTGCCGCTTCGGCTTCCGGCAGACGGCTGTACTTCATCAACGCGGCGCTTTCGGGCATTGCGATTGCGTCATATGGGACGTTCTTTCCCGGCACGCCGACGTGGGTCATCTGGCTCGTGGTGCTGCTCGGCGGGTTCTTTCCCGCGTTGCAGTTCACGAGCCTCAACTCGCTTGCTTATGCGGAGATCGAAACACGCGATGTCGGACAGGCCACCAGTCTTGCTAGCTTCGTGCAGCAGGTGTCGCTCGGGCTCGGGGTGACAGTGGCCGGGATTACGCTCGAAATCACTCAGTATCTGAACGGTCATGCGGTCGTGCGATGGTCGGATTTTTGGCCCGCCTTTGTCTTTGTGGTCGTTGGGATGTTCTCGTTTTTCTCCATGCCGATATACGGCTCGGCTTTCGCATGATGCCGGGTCGGAGATTTCGCCGGGTCGGAGATTTCTCGTGGAACGCGTGGGTGACGTTGTGTGTTTGGGGCGGGTTTGGGTTGGTGTCGTCGTAGGCGTCTTTAATGCGTGTCGTCGGCACAATGGACCTCTTGTCGCGCTTTTATTGCAGTAGCCGCCTCCCCGGCGGGGGGGTAACTTTCTTTGCCTCGGTGTATAGACCGGAGACATGGGTAACACTTCGGACGAGTGATTCGTCCGAAGTCGATCATGGCCTGGGATAGTAAAAACATCATGGAACCGCGGCT
>LFJI01000255.1 GCA_001235855.1 Candidatus Burkholderia brachyanthoides | reverse complement strand
TTGGATATGCCATGTAGCCTCTCGACGAAATCGTCCAGCGTGCCACGGTTGACCCGCATCGCTACCTCGCAAGACTACTGTCTAGCTTGGTCTGAAATACGCACGAACAGCTACGCGGTTCCGGCTCGGATTGCGGTGGGGTGGGTTCGGCAGGTAATGGAGTTCGACATCTTCCGGGTGGCCCCTTGGGGCGGGCAATAGCGCACACACACCACCCTTATGATACTGCCGTTCCCAACGGGCAATGGCGCCAGGATCACGGATGCCGATATCGCCCGCGTTTGTGCGGCCGACAGGTTCTCTCGCTGCATGTGCTCCAGCACTTCCAGCTTAAATTGGGCGTTGTACTCGCTATGCCCTTTGCGTTGCAGTGCTTCAACGCCGTGCAGCCGATACTCGGCTACCTACTGCCGGGCAAGCGTTCGGCCCACCCCGTGCGCCTTAGCCAAGGCTCTAAAGCCTATACCGCCTGCCAGATACTGCGTCACTACCTTGAGCTTTAATCGCTCGTCGTGCTTCGTCATGGAAAACACCCCCAAGGGTCGGATCTATGTTCAAATCTTGGGGTACAGCTCAGTTAATTCGAACGAGCGGGCTTTGGATTGCTTGAGCGCCGAGCTTTAACGCATCACTCGACCGACAACTGCAAGTGCAATTGCGAACGCACGATGCCCCCTTCCTGCGCTTCGCTCGCCACGTCACGGTCCGATTGCAATTGCGGCGCCAGGCGCGCCGACTCGATGCGGTCGAGATACTCGGTCGTCACGTCGCCCGTGATGTAATTGCCGTCGAAGCACGATGCTTCGAAATCCTTGAGATTCGGATTGATGTCGCGGATCGCGTTCTTCAGGTCTTCCACGTCCTGATAGACGAGATAATCCGCGCCGATCATGCGCGCCACGTCCTCGTCGCTGCGACCGTGCGCGACCAGCTCACCGCGCGTCGGCATATCGATGCCATACACGTTCGGGAATTTGACGGGCGGCGCGGCGGACGCGAAAATCACTATGTTCGCACCGGCATCGCGCGCCATCTGCACGATCTCATGCGAAGTCGTGCCGCGTACGATCGAGTCATCGACGATCAGCACATTCTTGCCCTTGAACTCGATTGCCATCGCATTCAGCTTCTGACGTACCGACTTCTTGCGCACTGCCTGGCCCGGCATGATAAACGTGCGGCCCACATAGCGATTCTTGAAGAAGCCCTCGCGATACTCCACGCCGAGCTTCGCCGCCACCTGCATCGCGGCGGGACGCGACGAATCGGGAATCGGCATCACCACGTCGATCTCGACATCCGGCAACACGCGCTTGATTTTCTCGGCGAGATAGTCGCCCATGCGTAGACGCGCGTTATAGACCGGCACGCCGTCGAGGCACGAATCCGGACGCGCGAGATACACGAGTTCGAAAATGCACGGGTTGAGCAGTGGCTTTTCGGCGCATTGATGGCTGTGCAGGTTGCCGTCGCTGTCGATGAAAATCGCTTCACCCGGTTCCACGTCGCGCACGAATTCGAAGCTGATACCTTCGATCGCCACCGATTCCGACGCCACGATCCACTCGACGCCCGTCGACGTTTCCAGCTTGCCGAGCACGAGCGGACGAATGCCGAACGGATCGCGGAACGCAACCAGCCCGTAACCTGCGATCAGCGAGACGATCGCATACGAACCCTTCACGCGGCGATGCACGCCCGCGACCGCTTTCCACAGCGCGGCAGCATTGAGTTGCAGGCCCGAACTCGCGAGCTGCAATTCATGCGCGAAGACGTTGAGCAGCACTTCGGTATCGGACGCGGTGTTGATGTGCCGCCGGTCGATGCGGAACATTTCGTCCTTGAGCTGCGTCCAGTTCGTCAGATTGCCGTTGTGCGCGAGGATGATGCCGAACGGCGCGTTCACGTAGAACGGCTGCGCTTCTTCCTCGCTCGACGCGGAACCCGCCGTCGGATAACGCACCTGACCGATGCCCACATTGCCCGGCAGGCTGCGCATGTTGCGCGTGCGGAACACGTCGCGCACCATGCCGTTGGCCTTGTGCATGTGGAAAACGTTGCCGTTCACCGTGGCGATCCCCGCCGCATCCTGGCCGCGATGCTGCAGCAGGAGGAGGCTGTCATAGATCAACTGGTTGACGGGGCTTTGCGAAACTACACCTACAATGCCGCACATGGCATGGTCCTTCATCAAATAGTCGAAACGGTAGATGAGGCGATGCCGGCGCTCGCCGCTCTCTCGAAATTAGTCGGCACAAAGGCCGAAAACTTAAGCGGCAATGCTGTGGCGCGTTCCTCGTGTGACCGACCGTTCGTCTATTGTGCGGAGTTTTGCGCCGGGTCGCTCGGGACCTCGGGCGCGACATGCGCATACGCGGCGAGCGTATCGGGGAGCAGCGGTCTCAACAGGCCCACACCCTGCTCGACCGTGGGTCTTAGCAGCGCATCGCGCCAAAAATCCATTTTCGGCAATTCGGTCAAGCCAGCCAGGGCGAGCAGAATCACCACCAATATAGCCCCTCTCGCGAGGCCGAACAGCAAGCCGAGCGAACGGTCGACACCGCGCAACTCGGTGACTTCGGTGATGCGCGTCAACAGCGCCAACAGTACCTGCGACAGCAGCAGCACCGCGCCCACGACCAGCAGAAAGGACACTAGCCATTGCGTCAGCTGGCCGCCCGGCCAGGCCGCCGGAATGTAGGGCACCACCAGCCCGACGAAGCGTCCGCCGATCAGGATCGCGACCACCCAGCCCACCAGCCCGAAGGCTTCGGCGATGAGGCCGCGCCACATACCACGCAACGCGGACAGGCCGATCACCGCCATCACGGCATAGTCGAAAAACGTAAACATCGACCGCACGTCAGTTCGATTGCCGCGCGCCGCTGCCCAGACCCGCGCGACGCACCTTCGCGAGCGCGGCTTCCGCCGCGGCGCGATCCGGGAACGGACCCGCGCGCAGCATCGATTTGGTGCCGCCATCCGACAGCTTGCGATGCTCGATATATGCGGGCACGTCCGCGGCTTTCAACTTGGCGACCCAGTTCTGCGCGGTGGTTTCGTCGTCGAACTGGCCGATCTGCAGCACAAAACGGCTGCCCGGAGTGGACGAGGACGGCGCGCTCGGCGCGGCGGTCTTGGCCTGCGCCTGCGCGGTATCGGTCGATACGTCGGCTTGCGGCTTGGCGGCGGGTTTGGCTGCCGGAGCCGGCGTCGGGGCCGGCTTCGTGTCCGCCTTGTTGTCTGCTTTGGGCGCTTCCGGCTTTGCCAGTGTTGCTGCGTGCGCCGTCGGCGGTTGCGTCACGCCGGCGGCACTGTCCGATGCCGCCGGCGTGACGCCTGCTTGCGTATCCGCATTGGTCGTGGCGCGCAAGGGCTTGGCGGCCGGCACAGGGC
This sequence comes from Candidatus Burkholderia brachyanthoides, assembly GCA_001235855.1. GTDB lineage: Bacteria > Pseudomonadota > Gammaproteobacteria > Burkholderiales > Burkholderiaceae > Caballeronia > Caballeronia brachyanthoides. The sequence continues at coordinate 1,693 of LFJI01000255.1, read as the reverse complement.
GATTCGGGATATCGATGGAAATGTCGTCGGTGAGCGGCTTCGGGCGCGAGTCCAGCACCATCGGCAGGATGATGACGGCCGTCAGCACCAGCGCGATCGCGCCGACCAGCCGGCGCCGCGCGCGCTGCTTTTCAGGCAAGGTGGGGTCGAGCATCATCGCGTCGGCATCGGTACGCTCGGTGCGATGTTCCGTGCGAACGGTATGGCGCGCGCCGCGTGGTGAGTCGGAGTATGCTTCGCAACCGGAGTCGTCTTTCTTGCCGAACGAGAAAAGTCCCATGTATGGCTTGGTGCGTGAGGCGCTGGGGCCAGTCGTCTCAGTGATGTTGCGATTTTCGGTAAGCCATGACGCCGGCTACCGTGTAGAAACTGCCGAAGACCAAAATTCTATCATTTTCGGATGCCCGGCTTAACGCATCTCGAAATGCATCGGCAGCGGTATCGAAACGTGCAACGCTGCTGTCGGGACCGTCGTTGACACCGGCTTCACGCAAGGCCGCCTCTAGCTGATCGGGCGATGCGGCGCGCGGCGTGGGCAGCGCAGCGACGTTCCAGTGATCGACCTCGCCCTTGAGCTTGGCGACGATCCCTTCGATGTCCTTGTCGTCCATGGCCCCGAACACCGCGTAAGTGTACGAAAAATAGCCCATGTTCCCGAGATTTTGTGCCAAAACCGCGGCAGCGTGAGGATTGTGCGCCACATCGAGGATGATTTGCGGCTTTCCGGGCAGCACCTGAAAGCGCCCGGCCAGTTCGACATTGGCCAGACCCAGGCGAATATCCTGTGCCGACGCCGGCAGCCGATCGCGCAACGCCTCGAGCGCCGCGAGCGCCGCCGACGTGTTGATCAACTGATTCGCGCCGCGCAACGCGGGATAAGCCAGCGCCGAACGCCGCTGCTCGCGCCCGAGATAGCTCCATTGCTGGCGCTCGTTGCCCGGCTGGGCTTCATAGCGAAAATCGCGGCCGACGAGCCACAAATCCGCGCCGATCGCTTCCGCATGGTCGATCAAGCTCTGCGGCGGCTGCGGATCGCCGCAGATCGCCGGTTTGCGCGCCCTGAAAATGCCCGCTTTCGCGAAGCCGATCTTCTCGCGCGTATCGCCGAGATAGTCGGTGTGATCGATGTCGATGCTCGTCACCACCGCGCAATCCGTATCGACGATGTTGACCGCGTCCAGCCGTCCGCCGAGGCCGACTTCGAGCACCACCGCGTCCAGCCCGCGCGACGCGAACAAATGCAGGATCGCCAGCGTGGTGAATTCGAAGTAGGTCAGTGAAACCGGCTCCGGCAGGCTCATGCGCACCTTCTCGACGGCTTCGAAATGCGGCAACAGGTCGGCGTTGCTGGCGTCAACGCCATCGATGCGCGCGCGCTCGTTGAACGACAGCAAATGCGGCGACGTATGGCAGCCAACGCGGAATCCCGCGCGCAGCAGGATCGCTTCGATGATCACGCAGGTCGAGCCCTTGCCGTTGGTGCCGCCGACTGTGATCACCGGGCAATCGAATTGCAGGCCGAGCGCGTCCTTGACCTTACCGATGCGCGTCAGACCCATGTCGATGCCGACCGGATGTGCCGCTTCCAGATGGGCGAGCCACGCGTCGAGTGTGGGGAAAGTGTTCATTTTGGAGACCGTGTACAGACCGGAGACATGGGTAACAAGTGTGTCAGGACAGGGGTAACACATTT
>LFJI01000254.1 GCA_001235855.1 Candidatus Burkholderia brachyanthoides | reverse complement strand
GGTGCCACCAATGGGACGGCTTGCGCCGTCCAGTCGATGCGACTCACGTCGCACAGCCACATTTATAGTGAACCGTTCGCGAAATGTCGCTTGGGTTCGCGTGCCCGCAATCGAGTCAGCAAATCGGCGCGTGGTTGTACATCGGGTGCTTCGGGAAATGCTCCTTTGCGGTAAAGTATAATGAAAAATGTCATAAGGCTTTCCGCTTCGAGGGCATCGCGCGGCGCGGCGCCTCAGAACGCGCGGTCGCGCAACCCGAGCGTCAGCGCGCGCAGCGATCGCACCGTGCGGTCCACGTAGTGCGGCTGTCCCGCGCCCGGCAGACGCATCGACAGGCCGCCGCTCGCCGTCTTCGCGACCGGCATGTGGCCGACGATCCACACCGTGCGAATCCCCATCCGCCGATACCGCTTCAGATGCCCATGCGTATCCTCGACGAGGATCGCATCGCGCAGGCGCAGGCGCACGTGCGCGATGCGCATTTCGCGGCGCAGCATGGTGGCGTCGGGTTTGGCGCGCCACACGTTCTCCGCGCTCATGTCCTCGATCGCGATCACTCGCTCGAACAGCTTGTCGATGCCCAGTTCCGTCAGAACCGCGCGCGCAGCATCGACGGCAGATCGGCGAAAGTGTGCACGACGTGCAGGAAATCGCTGGCATCGACGTCGTGATATCTGACCAGTCCGAGCAGCGACGCGCCGTAGCGTTGCGTGTAGCCGGTGCGCAGACGGTTCGCTTCGTCCAGATCGACGTTCAGGCGATCCATGATGTATTGCGTCATGCCCTTGTTGATCGCCGGGAAAACCGCGTGCGATGCGTGATGCAGTGTGTTGTCGAGATCGAAGAGCCAGACGGGACCACGTGTCTTGACGCGGCGGCGGCGAGAAAAGCGTTGGGCTGTCATCGTGAAGACGCCCGCGCGAGGGCGGGCGTCTTAAGCAGTAGAAGGAAGCTCAATGCGAGCGGATCATCGTGCCGAACGGCTGCTCGGTGAGAATTTCGAGCAGCACCGAATGCTCGATGCGTCCGTCGATGATGTGCACCGAACGCACGCCGCTCTTCGCGGCATCCAGCGCGGAGGAGATCTTCGGCAGCATGCCGCCGGAGATGGTGCCGTCGGCGAACAGCCCGTCGATTTCGCGGGCCGAAAGGTCTGTCAGCAGCGTGCCTTCCTTGTCCATCACGCCGGGGATATTGGTCACCATCACGAGCTTTTCGGCGTTCAGCACCACCGCCAGTTTGCCCGCGACCAGATCCGCGTTAATGTTGTACGAGAGGCCGTCTTCCCCGAAGCCGATCGGCGAGATGACCGGAATGAACGCATCGTCCTGCAGCGCTTTGACGACCGCCGGGTTGATCGCCTCGACCTCGCCGACCTGACCGATGTCGATAAACTGGCCCTGATTATTGCGATCCGGCATCATCAGCTTGCGTGCGTGGATGAGGCCGCCGTCCTTGCCGGTGAGACCGACCGCATGACCGCCGAAGTGATTGATGAGCGTGACGATGTCCTGTTGCACTTCGCCGCCGAGCACCCATTCGACCACCTCCATGGTCTCTTCGTCGGTGACGCGCATGCCCTGAATGAAGGTGCCCTGCTTGCCGATCTTTTTGAGCGCCTGGTCGATCTGCGGACCGCCGCCGTGGACGATCACCGGGTTGATGCCGACCAGCTTGAGCAGAATGACGTCGCGCGCGAAGCCTTGCTTCAGACGCTCTTCGGTCATGGCGTTGCCGCCGTATTTGATCACGACCGTCTTGCCGTGATACTGACGGATGTAGGGCAGCGCCTCGGCCAGAATTTCAGCTTTCAGAGTAGGCGCGATCTGCGTGAGGTCAGGGAGCTCGGACATGGCAGCTAGGGGACGAGGCGTTTAAATACGCCGAGTTGTACACAAAACTGACGCAGCGCAACAGGTAGTTTTTGCCTTGGCTCCGTCACGCTTTGCGGCATGCGATGATGACGCGCGGATCGATGACAACATGATGAACGCACAGCCTCCATCCGGCACGCCGCCGACCGCCGGTACGCAGCGCTGCGTACTGCTGCGGCTCGCTCGCTGGCGACGCGACATGCTGGTGTTCCGCGCTTCCAGCGCTGCCGCGTGAGCGTTTGCGCAGCGGCGCGGGTTGCCTGTGCGCCGCTTGCCTCGCGGCGGAGATCGCGCATGCATCACGCGAAAAATAGCAGAAGGCATGCCGCGCGGCAGAGACGGCGCGTTTCGAAGTGCGACAAATCGTGCCACCGGCGGTTCCCGGTGCGGCGCAAGCACGATAATGTCGCATGAGGTTTCAATCATTGCAGCGCCGACCAGCACGCATCCCGATGCATCACATAACCAATACCGGACGGGTCAATCTCGGTCATCTCTTCTGGCTTCGCTCGCTTGCGATCATCGGCCAGTTGTCGACCATCGCCGTCGTGCAGATTTTCTACAGCGCGAAACTGCCGCTGCCGGCCATGCTGCTCGTCATCGCGCTGGAGATGTTCTTCGATGGTCTGACGTGGATGCGCGTGGCACGGGCGCAGCTGGAAACCAATCTCGAACTGTTCGGCCAGATGTGGGTCGATCTCGGCACGCTGTCGGCGCTGCTGTTCCTGTCGGGCGGCGCGACCAATCCGTTCGTCACGCTCTATAATTTCCTCGCTGGCCATCGCGGCGGCCCTGCTGCCGTGGACCATGATAACCTGCCTAATGGTTTTCGCGGTCGCGTGCTACGCGCTGCTCAGCTACAACTACGTGCCGCTCAACATCGAGAATTTGGCCAATCTGTTCGATTATTTCCGCACCGGGCTGTGGGTCAACTTCATGGTGAGCGTCGGGCTGATCGGCTGGTTTGTCGCGGGCGCTGCGCGTGCGACATGCCGCGCTCGCCGACGCCCAGCAGCGCCACATGCGCGACGAGCGTGCCATCGCGCTGGGTGTGCAGGCGGTGACGGTCGCGCACGAGATGGGCACGCCGCTGTCCACCATCGCGATGCTGTCCGAGGAATTGCGCGATTCCGCCGCGCACGACCGCAATCTCGCGCCCTACGCCACCGATTTCGAACTGCTCGAGCAGCAGATGGCGTTATGCACGTTCGCGCTCGCGCGCCTGCGCAGCCGTGCGAGCGGGCCTTCGTTGCGTCAGCCGCTCGACGAATGGCTCGCGAGCTTCATCGATCAATGGCGGCTGCGTCATCCACAAGTGAAGTTCGTGCAGACCGGCGTACGCCCGCCGGCATGTGGATCGACGACCCGGTCGCGGTCGGCCAGATTCTGACGATCCTGCTGGACAACGCCGCGCGCGCCAGCAGCGATTCCGTGAGCCTGCAGGCGTCGGCGCAGGGCGAGAACGGCATCAGCACGCTGACCTTCTATGTCTGCGACCGCGGGCCGGGCATTCCGCTCGCGCTGCGCGCATCGTTGGGCGCGGGGCCGGTCGACAGCACACAGGGCGGCCACGGCGTCGGGCTGTATCTGGCGTTCACGGCGGCGGCGCGGCTGAATGGCTCGATCGAACTGCTCGACGGCGAACCGCGCGGCACGCGCGCGGTGCTGCGCCTGCCGCGCCTCGCATCGGCGGTGCCGAAGGGGCGCGCGCTGACCGAATCAAGGAGAAAACACCATGAGCGACATAAATTTCCTGATCATCGACGACGACGAGGTCTTCGCGGGCATCCTGGCGCGCGGACTGACGTGGCGCGGCTATACCGCGCATCAGCACGACGCGGACGAGGCCATCAAGCTCGCCAATCAGCACAAGTTCGGGCAGGTCACCGTCGACCTGCATCTCGGAGACAGGATTACGGCCTGCGTCTGGTCGCGCCGCTGCGCGATCTGCAACCGGACGCGCGTATTCTCGTGCTGATGGGTTACGCGAGCATCGCGACGGCGGTGCAGGCGGTGAAGGACGGCGCGCGGACAACTATCTGGCGAAGCCGGCGAACGTCGAGTCGATTCTGGCGGCGCTGCACGAGCAAGCGAGCGAGCAAACCGTCGAGGAAGCGATCGAAAACCCGAAGCTGTTGTCCGTGGCGCGACTCGAATGGGAGCACATTCAGCGCGCACTGGCGGAGAACAACGGCAATATTTTCGGCGACGGCACGTGCGTTGAACATGCATCGGCGCACGTTGCAGCGGAAGCTGGCGAAAAAGCCGGTGCGGCAATAAAGCTGAAGGGCGGGGAAGGTGGGCGATTGCAGAAAAACGGCGCCACAAAAAAGAACCGCCCAAGCCGGGGAACAAGGGCGGAAATCGGAGAGTTGCAACGACTACATGCATACACATGGTATATGCACGTGGACATGAATACGTGGCCTGATACCACCCCAAAATACGACTATTCCGAATATTAAGCATTCTCTTAGTTCGTTGACAGTGAACAGTTAGTTTGCGGCACTCCCCTGAGATCGACTGACATCCCCCGATCCGTTTTCAGCGGCCATCCGCGCCGCGATATCTCCCTGATACGCTTTCAAGAACTTCGGACCGAGCGCGCCGTAAAGCCCTCGTGAGCGCGACCGCAGAGTTCGCGCAGCGCCGTCCGTGGGCACGATTGAGGAGAGATCGATGAATTGGTTCGGACCGCCTGTCCGTGCTGGGCAAGCTGCTGCTTGCTTTTGCCGTGGTCATCGTGTTTACCGCGTGTGTCGGGGTGACCGGGGTGTTGTCGCTGGCCAAGATGAACGGCCTGATCGATGAAATCGGCGATCGTCATCTGGATAGCCTGTGTACTGGGTCGAGGAATTCAACAAGGACAAGCTGAACACCGATCTGGCCGCCGCCAATCTCATCTTCGCCGACGACGCCGGCAAGGCGAAGCTCAAGCAGGACATGTCGGCGTCGCTGGGCGAAATGCATCGCGCGCTGGACAACGTGAGCCCGAGCATCACATTCAGATGCAGATGGGCGCGAAGCCGATGCCGGCAGGCGTCGATCAGATAGGCCTCGTCACGCGCGCGGCGCGCTCGAGCGTTTCGCGAACTTCAAGCGCCAGCGCGCCAACGAAGCGTGTAATCACGCTGACGACGAATACGCGACGATGCGCCTAGTCGATTGCGTCACTGAATTAGCACTCCATCTGTGTTCAGATGCAGGTCATGGGAAAAATGAATCTGAC
>LFJI01000253.1 GCA_001235855.1 Candidatus Burkholderia brachyanthoides | reverse complement strand
AACCGCCCGGTGCGGACCCGCATGCCGGATGGTGTGGCAGGGGGACAGCCTCAGCACTGTCCCCTATGCCAATTTCCGCAAACCTCATTTGCCCCTCGCGCTAGACTACGTGGCGCCCTCCACGCGAACCCCCCACCATGCACGTCCAAATCCGCGAAATCGACCACGTCGTGATCCGCTGCGCCGACCTCGACAACATGGTGGCGTTCTATCGTGACGCGCTTGGCTGTCCAGTCGAAAAGGAACAGCGCGATCTCGGTCTCATCCAGATGCGCGCCGGCCGCTCCCTGATCGATCTGCTGGCAATCGGCGCGAAAATCGACCGTCCGGAAAGCGGCGAAGCCGGGGCGGGACGCAATATGGATCATCTGTGCGTGCGCGTCGAATCGTTCGATCCCGATAGTATTGCGGGCGCATCTGAGCAGTCACGGCGCGCGCATCGGCGAACAGGCACGGCGTTACGGCGCGAAAGGCTTCGGCCCGTCGCTCTATCTGTTCGATCCGGAAGGCAACATGATCGAGATCAAAGGGCCGCCCGAAGCGTAAGCCCTTCCCGATAAGCGCGCCTCGGGGTTTGAGCACGGTCCAGCGGATATCGACCGGATCGGCCGTCTCGCTGCCGAGCGATGCCTCGCCGTCCTGCATCGCCAGCTGCAGACGCATCGTCCGTTCGGCCAGTTTGCCAAGCGCCTGAGCGACGCCATCGTCGAGCGACCATACCGTGACGTTCTGCAAGCGCTCGACCTTGCCCTTCACGCCCTGCCACCAGATGTCCGCTGTCTTTCCGGCATAGGCGATCACGACGACGCGATCCGTGCATCCGCTGGCCTTGGCCATACGCCGCTCGTCGGGCTGACCGAGTTCGATCCACGTGTCAATCTGTTCGGTTCAGATCTTTCTGCCAAAGATCGGGCTCATCGGTGTCCGAGAGGCCTTTGCAGAACTCGAGCCGTTCTCCGGCGAAGAGTCCGAACGCGGCGACGCGGACCATCATCCGTTCGTCGGTTTCGGAGGGATGGCGCGCGATGGTGAGCGCGTGATCGCCATAGCATAGTAGTGGTAGTGGCGGTCCATGTCGGCGATCTGGAGGTCGGCCTTGTAGATGGTGGATTTGAGAGCCATGCGACACCGAAGCCGGCTCGGTCGAGCGGCGATTGTTGGAGGAATGCGAAGCGGGATAGGCCAGATGGAATAAGCCACCGTGCGCTCCGTGCGGACGTACGAACGCCGCGAGAGCGCTATTGAGAGCGCTATTGTGCGTGGAATCGGGAGGGAAAAGAAGACAGGAAACGCGCTCGCATTCGAGCTCGCCTGGCGAAGATTTATTCGCCGCTTATAGAGTTAACGGCGATTTTTCTCACCAGCGCGATTCAAAAATCGCGCCAGCCAAAATTAGTCGGATTTAAGCGCGAGAACGATTATTGATCGATGAACCGGTCGGCGCTCCACATGCCCTGCTTATCGTTATTCGATGCATTGACGAATTCCACGTCATGGCCCACTACGCGCACCACGCGAAAGCGCGATTCGACTGGCGTGGAAACGCACTCGTAGCCTTCGAAAAACTGCTGCATCTTCTGATGCTCGCCTGCTTTCACATGCTGGTCGGCCGAATCGAATTTATCCTTCGACAGACAGCCGTATGAATTCGGCCTGAAGCTGAACGTCTGCTGGGACTGAACGACGCTGTCCTGAGCCTGGGCGGCGAATACGGCCGCGAACAAACCCACGGTCGCAATGAAAACAATGGCGCGTTTCTTCATGTATATAGCCTCCAAACGAATTCGTTTCGAAATTAGCTATGTATTTATAAAAGCGAGCATGTGCAAGACTCATGCTAGATGACCGACAAAATCTTGCAAGCATATGTTGCGTGCATTCGCAACACGGCAGAATGCCGCAGGTTTATATTGCTGCGCATTAAGCGGACCGATTAACCAAAAATCATCCGAATAAGCGTTTTCAGCGAAATTAAAATTCGCTCATCACAATCGAAAACGGAGTAGAACATTTTTGTGCGACGCATGAATCACGCGTGAGCGCGAGCTAACAGAGCCTATGCCGTTCGGCCTATTGCAACGCCGTGCGGTTCGTTGATTAATCGATGGCATTGTTCACAGGAGACTTCCGCATGACTCTCGCTCAATGGCTGCCGTTCGCGATCGCATCAGCGATCCTCGTCGCGATTCCTGGGCCGACAGTGCTGCTCGTCGTGTCGTACGCCCTTGGGCACGGCCGCAAATATGCCTTCGCCACCACGCTCGGCGTGGCGCTCGGCGATCTCACCGCAATGACCGCCTCGATGCTCGGGTTAGGCGTGTTGCTCGCGGCATCGGCTGAGCTGTTCATGGTGGTCAAGCTGGTCGGCGCCGCATATCTGTTCTATCTCGGCATCAAGCTGTGGCGCGCGCCGGTGATCGATACGGATGTCGTCCGGCCGAGCGGCGACTTGCGCACCGGCCGCATCATGGCGCACACCTACGCGGTTACAACGCTCAATCAGAAGAGCATCATTTTCTTCGTCGCGTTCCTGCCGCAGTTCGTCGATCCGCATACCGCGAGCGTGTCGCAGATCGCTATCTTCGAGGCGACTTTCGTCGGCCTCGCGGTGGCGAATGCCTTGGCCTATGCGCTGCTCGCATCGGGCGCGGCGGGCGATCCGCAAGCCGTCGGTGCAGCGCGCGGTCAACCGCACGGGCGGCGCGCTGTTGATGGGCGCGGGCGTCTTCGCCGCAGCGTGGAAGAAGGCGGCATGAATCAGTTCGACGATTAGTCCGCGAGCGGACGGCGGGCGTACGTGTATCTCGAGGTGCATCTCGAGTCGATCTTCGCGCAGTATCCCACGCCGCTGTTCGTCGGCAAGGTGCGCGGAGGGCGGCGCATGGCGGCCGGACAGGCACTGCTGCTGCGCGCGGTCGCCGGCATGTGGCCGCGCGGCGCATCGGAACTCAACGCGGATCTTGAATGCGGCTCAGATGATGGTGCTGTCGTTATGCGATGGCGTGTATCGGATCGAGATGTTTCATAACACGCCTGCGGCGTTCTATGGGCGGCCGGAGGAGAGCGAACGTTTGAGTGCCGGGTTGTGGGAACTTGGCCGTCCGAATGCGGGTGGCCGCACGCGATGAAGGGCAGGCATGCGGCGCTTCATGATCACGTGGATGAAGTCTTGCTTCGCGACTGGGACCCGATCGGCGTTGCCGCTTTTCCAGCGGCGCACGATGAATATCGGACTTATGTGTCGCGGGTCGTTGCGATGTTGCTCGACTGCGAAACGGAGGCGTCGATAGCGGCGCATCTGGAGCATATCGCGACGGTCAATATGAACCTGCCCGCAGACCCTGAGCGCGCGGCGCGCATCGCGCGATTGCTGGCGGAAGCTAAGGCGCAGACCGATGCCGGCGCTTGAGCACGCACAGCGTCACTTGCCGATACAAAACCGGCTGAAAATCACACTCAGTAGATCATCCGACGTGAACTCGCCGGTGATCGCATTCAGATTGTCCTGCGCGAGCCGCAACTCTTCCGCGAACAGATCGAGCACTTGCGACTGCTGATCGGCGTGGCCCGCAGCGAAGGCCAGATGGTCACGCGCCACGCGCAACGCAATCAGATGCCGCTCCCGCGCGAGATAAACGCTCTCCGCACCGGCCTGCCAGCCCGCGATCTTCAGCAACGTGTCGCGCAAAAGTGCGATGCCGTCACCGGTCTTGGCGGAGAGATTCACTTCGCGGACGTCGCCATCGCTCTCGCGCAGTTCGGCGGGCGCGCTAGCCAGATCGGTCTTGTTCAGCACGCGCACCACCGGCACGCCCGACGGAAAACGCGCCGCTATAACCTCATCCTCCGCGCTCAGGCTGGCGCGCGCGTCGAGCAAATGCAGCACGACATCCGCACGTTCGATTTCCCCCCAGGTCCGTTCGATGCCGATTCGCTCGACCTCGTCCTCCGTCTCGCGCAGTCCGGCAGTATCGATGATATGCAGCGGAATGCCTTCGACCTGAATCGTCTGCGCGACTTTGTCGCGCGTCGTGCCGGCGATCGGTGTCACGATGGCGAGCTCTGCGCCCGCCAGCGCATTGAGCAACGACGACTTGCCGACGTTCGGCTGCCCCGCCAGCACCACCGACAGACCTTCGCGCAAGAGTGCGCCCTGCCGCGCATCGGCGAGCACGGTGTCCAGCCGTTGCCGGATGCGCGTGAGCTTGCTGCGCGCATCGGCGGCTTCGAGGAAGTCGATTTCCTCCTCGGGAAAATCGAGCGTCGCCTCGACCAGCATGCGCAGATTGATGACGTCCTCGACGAGCGCGTGAATCTCGCGCGAGAACGCGCCGTCGAGTGAACGGCCGGCGGAGCGTGCGGTGGCCTCGGTGCTCGCTTCGATCAGATCGGCCACAGCTTCCGCCTGCGCGAGATCGAGCTTGTCGTTGAGAAAGGCGCGGCGCGTGAATTCGCCCGGCTCGGCGAGGCGCAAGCCGAATTCGCGGCCGACCTCCAAAGCCCGCTGCAGCACGAGTTGCAGCACGATCGGGCCGCCGTGGCCCTGCAACTCCAGCATATGCTCGCCGGTGTACGAATGCGGCGCGGGAAAGTTGAGCGCGATGCCGCGGTCGAGCGCTTCGCCGGCGGCGTCGAGGAAGGGCACGTAGCTCGCGTGTCGCGGCGCGAGCGGCTGGCCGCAGAGCGCGTGCATCGCTTTGTCCGCGGCGGCGTGCCCCGCGCGGCCGAGCGACAACCGCACCACGCCGATCCCGCCGCGCCCCGGGGCGGTAGCGATTGTGACGATCGGATCGGTGTCGTTGCTCAGCATGATTGCAGTGCGGTAGGCGTAATCGAAGTGGCGGCCATTGTATCGCGGCACCCGGTGCGCCTCTTCGGAAGTGCGTCGCTAAAAGACCAGTTAGACCAGTTCAAAAAGGTTGCTCAGCTCGGCTGAAGATGTTCCAGCAGACAGGACAGCCGAAGCCCAACCGGGTCGGCAAATGGTTCTATCGCATCCCTGTCTTGAACACGAGCAGGATGCCATTGAGTGCGGCACGCTCCGAGACCAGCAGGCGCCCAGGGTATCGCTTGCGTCGCGGCTTCGGCGGCGCAAGTCGTGGTTC
>LFJI01000252.1 GCA_001235855.1 Candidatus Burkholderia brachyanthoides | reverse complement strand
TGCATGCACCCTTAGGTTACGGCTGATGGAACAGCCGGTTTCTCTACCCCTGTGCGAGCAGGTGAAACAATCATCTATGCGACCTCACGTCGCAACGCACCGTCGCGCCAGTCGGGGCCGCATGATCGTTCAAGTCTATCATCGCGCCCCATTCAGGTAACCCGAACGAAGCGCTCAAGGTCTACGTGAACGTACAGGTTTCGTACAGGCCCGAATTGCTAACCATCCGCGACGCGGCCGAAAGGCTCGGCGTCATGCCGCGCACGCTCAAGTACTACGAGGAACGGCCTCGTCACGCCGAGTCGCAGCGAAGGCCGCTCCGGCTATTCCATGACGTCGCTGCGCGAAATCGAAAGCGTGTTGTCGTAACAACTCGAATCGCTCGATGCCCGTATCGCCGCCGTGCGCCGCGAACCGAACTCAAGGAAGCGCAGGCGGTCCTCAGCGAACTGAGCGATGACCTGAACTACATTCAACGCCCGTATCGCCGGGGAAAAACAGGAAAACCTGTTCAAGGAGCGTCTCGCGCGCAAGCGTCGCCGGACGGGAAGCAAAGAGGATGCCGCGGAATGACTGCCGCCGCGCTGGATCGAACACAAGCCATCGCGGCGCGCATCCGCGATGGCTTTTTCCCGTGGGCCATCGCGCTCGCAACCGGTCTCGACTATTTCGACAATTCGATCTTCTCGTTCTTCACGAGCTATATCGCGGGCGGAATCAGCGCATCGGCGGATGAACTCGTGTGGTTGTCGAGCACGTATGCGGTGGCGTCCGTGCTCGACATCCTTCAACAACAATGGTGGATCGAGCGCCTCGGCTTCAAGCGTTATCTCGCGGGCTGTCTCTTTCTGTTCGCGGCGGGCGGCGTGGCGGCAACGCTGTCGGAGTCGTCGTTCGAACTGGCGCTCGCGCGCGGCGTGCAGGGCTATTTCATCGGCCCGATGATGAGCGCATGCCGCATGATCCAGACGAAGTTCACGCCGCAGCGGCGGCCCATGGCGATGCGGCTGTTTCTGTTCATGATCCTGTTCGGCGTCGGACTCGCGCCGCTGATCGAAGGCTATCTCGTCGCGTAGTTCGACTGGTGCGCGTTGTTCACCTGCACCGCGCTCGGCGGTGTCGTGCTCGGCGCGTTCGCGCTACTGGCCGTGCCGCATGCGGGCCACGTCCTGCCGGAACAGCGCGGCGATGCCCACTTCTGGCCGTATATCTGCTTCGCGTTCGCGCAAGGCGCGTTGCAGATCATGATGCAGCAGGTACGCTTCGAACTCTTCAGCACTTCGCCGGAACTCGTGTTTCTGACCTTCGCCGGCCTGCTCGCGCTCGCATGGTTCGTCTAGCATCAGTAGAATCATCCGAAGCTGCTGCTGCGCATGAACGCGCTGCGCGAGAAAATTTTTCGCGCGGGCATCGTGCTGTATATCGCGTTCTATTACATCAACGACGCGATGAGTTTTCTGGTGTCGCGTCTGCTCGAAGGCGGCCTGCGCTATCCCGTTGAAAATGCCGGGCGGCTGGTCGGCTTCACGTCGCTCGCCTCCGTGCTGATGGCCTTCGTCTGCTTTCGCGTGTCGGCGCGCATCACACAAAAGAAGCAGCTCATCGTGCCGGGCTTTCTGCTCACCGCGTTCGTCGGCGCGTGGTTGATGCAGATGCCGCCCGATGTCAGCATGCCGTGGCTCGTCGCGCCGCTCGTGCTGCGTGGCATGCTGCTGTTCATCGCGCTGCCGGTTGCGAACGTGACGTTTCGCGTGTTCGCCATCGAGGAATACAACCACGATTATCGCTTCAAGAATATCCTCAAACAACTGACATATTCGTTCTCGACGGCGACGATGATCATCCTTCAGCAGCATCGCGTGGCGTTGCATCAGACGCGGTTGGTCGAGGCGGTGAATCCGTTCAATCCGCAATTTCAGAACGCATATGAAACGCCTGAGTGGCGGTTTCGAAGGACTCGGTTATGCCGCAGGTCAGGCCAAAACTGCGCGTCGGCCATCGCCGCGAACCTTTCCGTCGATATCGGAGGCAAACGCACCTTCACCACGGAAGAACTGCTCGCGCGGCCGGATGCGGCGACCATCCGTGTGCCGGACGACGTGACGTTTCATCGCACGATGACGTATCGCGCCGTGCCCTTGCGCGCTCTGCTCGATGTGCGGCATGTGCCCGACGACGGTGAGCTTCAGATCACCGACACGGACAGCTTCGTCACGCATCTTCCCGCGCGCCTGCTGCTCGACGACCGCGCGAAGCAAGCGCGCAAGCATGGCTCGCGATCGCCGCCCGGCGAACCGTGGCCGCGCGTATCCGGCGGCGACGATATCGGGCCGTTCCATGTCGTCTGGACCGATGCCGCCGCATCGAACATCAAGAGCGAACAGTGGCCGTACAAGGTCGATGCGATCCGGGCGACGCAACCCACCGCCGCGCGCTGGCCGCAGATCGCGTTCGGCCGCAACGTGCCCGCCGCGTCGCCGGTCCGCCGTGAACAGGCGCTGTTCGCGACGCAATGCATGATGTGCCACAAGATGAACGGCGCGGGCGATGCATCGATGGGCCCGGACCTCAATCTCCCGCACAACCCGACCGGAATATTTCCAGCCGTGGGTGCTGGCGCGCTTCATCCGCGATCCGTGTTCGATCCGCGCGTGGACCGGGCAGATGAGTAGCGCGACGAGGGGAAACCCCAAGTTTCATCGGCCGAACAATAAGTCTGTCAATTCGCCAGAACGGACGTTGGGACGCCGAATGCCCTCTCTCGAACCGGCTTTGCATACAATCCCGTCCGAGCCGCCACGCTCGGCGGACGACGTTTATGCCGCCATCAAAGGACGCGCTCGCGAGCGGCCGCTATGGCGCGGCGGGCCAGTATCTGCGCGAGAAGCCTCGGCGTGAGCCGTACGCCGGTGCGCGAGGCGTTGCGCCGGCTGGACGCCGAAGGCTAGGTCGAAACGCGCCCGAACTACGGCGTACGCGTGAAAGCGTGGACCTTGCAGGATGCCCGCGAGATTTTCGAAGCGCGTCTGCTGATCGAGCCGCATCTCGCCGGACGCGCGGCGCTGCATATCGGCGCCACCGATATCGACTGCCTGAAAACGCTCGCTGACACCCATGATGGCGATCATCACCGCCGCCACGAACAACGCGCGCCTCGACTGCTCGCTGCCTTCGATGAAGGAAACGCCGTTCATCAAGTGGACCTTAGACACCTACGGCGACGCGGACCGCGAACGCAGCGCGCGCCAGCACTTCGAGATCGTCTCCGCTCGAACAGCGCAACGCCGCGTGGGCCAAGGCCATCACGCGCTATCATATCCTCGCCGCCGAAAAAGCCGTGCTCGACCGCTACAACCGGGAATACGCGTCTGGCTGAACCGAATCCGCAAGCTTTGCCCGAAGACCCGCAGCACCGGAAGTCGTTGAACGGATAGCCGCCGAAGCGGCATGCAAACATGCAACCGTAGGAAACGCGACATGTTGACGAGCACCGTAAGTTCGATATCTATCTCGCCGGCGGCGTGCTCGGCGCGCTGGCCAAGTCCGGCTGGTCGACGGTGCAACTGAACGCCGCGTTTCTGTCGTCCACCTTCATTGGCATGCTGATCGGCGCGTTCACCGCCGGCATGCTCGGCGATGCGAAGGGGCGCAAGTTCACCTATCAGTTCAATCTCGCGGTGTTCGGCTTTGCCTCGATCGCGGGCGCGTTCGCGCCGAACATGCAGTGGCTGATCGTGTGCCGCTTCTTCATGGGGCTGGGCGCGGAGATCGTGATCGGCTACGGATCGATCGGCGAATCATGCCGCCCGCTGTGCGCGGCAAGTGGTCGGCATATTTGTCGCTGATCACGAATTCGCCCTTGAATTCGCCCTTGTTCGTTTCGACCTTCCTCGGCTATCTGATCATTCCGTCGATCGGCTGGCGCGCGATGTTCGCCATCGTCGGCATCGGCGCGATGATCGTGTGGGGCATCTGCAAGAAGATGCCGGAGTCGCCGCGCTGGCTCGAATCGAAGGGCCGACACGAGGAAGCCGAGGCGGAATCCACCCGCGTGCAGCCGCTGCTGCCACTCGCGGACGTGCCGCGCACGCTCACGCAGAAAACGTCGCTGCGCTCGAACTGTTTTCGCCTTCGCAGATTCGCCGCACCTTCGTCTCGATCGTCGTGCAGATCGCCGTCAAGTCAATATGGTGATCTACGGTTTCATCGTCTGGGTGGGTACCGACGTTTCTCATCAAGCAGGGAATCGGCATCGCGTCGTCGCTCGGCTACACTAGGCTGATGTCGCTCGGCGGCCTGGCAGGCGCGCTCGTCGGCGTGCTGATCGCGAACCGCGTCGGGCGCAAGAACGGGCTGATCGCATTGGCGGCGCTCGTCGGTTGGCTGTACGGCCATTCGACCGATATCGCGATGGCCACGCTGCTCGGCTTCCTGCTGTTCACGCTCACCTATCTGATGATCGCGCTCGGCGTCGCGACCTATATTCCCGAACTGTTCGCGACCGAGAACCGCATGCGCGCGAACGGCGTCGCGGGATGCGCGGGACGGATCACCGGCATTCTCGCGCCGCAGCTCGTGGTGGTGTACGCCGTCAGCGGCATCAAGGACGTGCTCTCGCTGATCACCGGCGCGTGCATCGTGATGGCCGTCGTGCTCGCGCTGTTCGGCATCGAGACGAACCCCCGCTCGCTGGAAGAGATCGCGCCGACGCCGGATGCCGAAGGCGAACTGGCCAAGTCACCGTTGTCGCGCGAGTCGCATCACTGACACTTCGTTGGATCACACGGAACAGGGGACGCACATGAACGTTTCGCATCAAAACAAACCCAAGGCCTTGAAGGCGCTATTCGCGCGCAAGGAGATCGTCACGGCACCGGGCATTTTCGACATGGTGTCCACGAAAATGCCCGATTCGATGGGCTTTGAATGCCTCTACATGACGGGCTTCGGCACCGTCGCGTTATCTCGGCCTGCCGGATGCGGGCATCGCGACCTACACCGCATGGGTGAATCGCGTAACGGCGTTCTGCGGCGGCACCCACACGCCGATGATCTGCGACGGCGACACCGGCTATGGCGTGTACAGACCGGAGAGATGGGTAACACCTGTTCCAGGACAGGGGTAACACTTCGGACGAA
>LFJI01000251.1 GCA_001235855.1 Candidatus Burkholderia brachyanthoides | reverse complement strand
AACGATGCGTCGATGACAATTAGCCGGGAGTAACATCCTCCCGTGAGGCAACATGAACCGCGCGCGCCACGACGCTGCTGGCGGTCTCCGAACTGAGCCGCCGCATCCTCATGGAACGCGCGCGCGAAGGCACCCCGCTCAACTCCCCCGCTGCGGTGCAATCGTTCCTGACCGACCATATCAGCCTGATGATCGGCGGCAAGCCGCACGAAGTGTTCGTCTGCGCGTATCTGGACGCGCGCCACAAGCTGCTCGCGTGCGAGGAGATGGCGCAAGGGTCGCTGACGCGCGTCGCGGTGTATCCGCGCGAAATCGTGCGCCGGGCGATCGAACTGAACGCGGCGAGGCTGATCGTCGCGCACAATCACCCGTCCGGCGGGGCGGAGCCGAGCGCGAGCGACCACAACCTGACACGCACCTTGCGGGACGCGCTAGCGCTGACCGATGTGAGGCTGCTGGACCATTTCATCACCAGCGCGAACGAGATCCGTTCCTTCGCCCAGGAAGGCTGGATGTAGCTGGGCCTAGAAAGGATGCAGCAAAATGGCGCAAAGCGCCGTATCATTCGGCCGAAGACCAAAAAGTCTTGATATTGCAGGACTTTTCCGGCTATACTTTACATTCGCTTTTCTCAACCCACCTGACTTACGTGGTTCTCATTGGTATAACCGTGCTGCCAAGTCCCCGGTAAAGGCAACCGGGCGAAGCAAGAGACATCGGCGAAAACTTTAATTGCAGTATTTGAGCCTCACTCGCCGGGCGTTCGTTTCAGACAAAATTAGGAGTGTCAGTATGGCACGCGTATGCCAAGTAACTGGGAAAGGCCCGATGTCGGGCAACAACGTTTCCCACGCAAACAACAAGACCAAGCGTCGTTTCCTGCCGAACCTGCAGAACCGCCGTTTCTTCGTTGAAAGCGAAAAACGCTGGGTCCGTCTGCGCGTCTCGAACGCCGGTCTGCGACTGATCGACAAGAACGGTATTGACGCCGTGCTCGCAGATTTGCGTGCACGCGGTGAAATCTAAGGAGCACGCACATGGCCAAAGGCGCACGCGACAAGATCAAGCTGGAGTCGACCGCTGGCACGGGTCACTTCTACACGACCACCAAGAACAAGCGCAACATGCCTGAGAAGATGCTGATCAAGAAATTTGATCCGGTCGCTCGCAAGCATGTTGACTACAAGGAAACCAAGATCAAGTAAATCTTGATCTTGGTTTCCTTGTAGTAAGAAGACAGCAGAAAGTCCGCAATCGCGATAATGCCGTTCAGTTAACACTGAACGGCATTTTTGTTTGTGCAGTGAGAAATGGTTGTAAACGAGATGCTGGACTGTTAACTTTTTGGTGCGATGCTTGCCAACCACCTCACCTATCTGATCAAAGCACAGGAGAGCCAGCCGATCTGCGACGGTTGGCCGAGCATTCGCCCTACGAGTGGCTTGCGCCCGCTCGCGATGAGCTTGCGCAATTGCGCGAGTCCGTCGAGGCCGGCGGCGATTTACTGCTGCTAAGTTCAAATGTCGGGGTTGCAGCTAAATAGAAATGTCAATGTCGCGTTTCGAACGGATGATTTGCTTGCTTCCGTTCGGGTTTTGGGGTTGGGGCGGCGCAGCAAGGCGTCGGACGACAGCATCTGCGGCGTGCCGCTAGCCGGTACGAGGATGGCGGGCGTGGAGCCGGCATCGGCGAGCATCAGTTTGTCGACGGATTCGGGCGTGCGTCCCGAGTAGATCGCGATCAGACTCAGTTGATGCTGGATCGTCGCCTGTGTACGCGGAATGCGCGATTGCAGGTCGCTCAACTGGTTCTGCTCGCGCGCCACGTCGAGCAGCTGGGTCGAGAGGCCGTATTGCTGACGGCGTTGCGTGAGCTTGAGCGCGCGTTCGCGGATCGCCTCGTTGTCCTGCAATATCTTTCAGTTCCGCCTGCGCCCAGCGCAGATCGACATACGCCGATATGCCGTGTTCGCCGCGAGCGCGAGCCGCACCTGATCCGCCGCGTGCTCGCGTCCGACGAGTTGCGCCTGCGAGGCCAGCAGTTCGAGCTGTTCGCCTTGCCGCCGAAGACATCGGGCGTCCAGCTCAGCGCGAGACCCACGCCTGCCTGCCGCACGTAACCGCGCCTATCGGATGCGCCCGCATTCGCGTCAAGATTGCGGCAGCAGCGCCGCGCGACGCTGCACCGTCAGCGCCTGCGCCTGTTTCACGCGCTCGATGGCGGCCTGCAAGTCGAGGTTGCCCTCGTCGAGCACCGAGGCGACGAGTTCGCGCATCACACGGTCGTTGAACTGGTTCCACCATGCGGTGGGATCGGCATCGGCCGGCGGGGCATCGATCAGCCAATTCGCGGGCGCGGTGGAGGTGACCGTTCCGGGCAGATCGGCGTGCGTCGCGGGTTGCACGGCCAGGCGGCCATCGCGAGACAAGCGAGTATTTCGACGACAAGTTTCTTCATGATGAAGTCGGTCCGTGAGTCTGTCGGATGAGTCGGCGTTCAATGCGCTTCCGAAGAAGGCAGCGCGCTGGTGATCGGCTTCGCGAAAAACACGCTCACGATGCCGACGACGAAGCACAACGCGAGCACATAAAAGCAATCGGTGAAGGTCAGCGTGAGCGCCTCGCGTAGCACCAGCGCATGCAGCGATGCGAGTCCCGCCTGCGAGGCGTCGAGTGCATCGCCCGCGACGGAGGCCAGATGCGCGGAACGCCGGTAGAGCATCGCCTCGATGGCGGGACAGCCGACCGTCACGTTCTCGTTCAAACACAGATAGTGCAGATTCAGGCGGTCGTTGAGCATGGTCGCGCTCACCGCGATGCCGATCGCACCGCCAAGATTGCGCATCAGATTGAACAGGCCGCTTGCCGATTTGAGGCGCGATTACGGCAGCGAACCGAGCGCCATCGTCACGATGGGCGGCACCGCGAATTGCTTGGCCGATGCCGCGCAAGGCTTGCGGCAGCAGATCCTGCCAGCCCCAGTCGTGCGTGAGCGGCGTGTAGAGATAGCAGCCGAGACCAAAACACACGAGCCCGAAGACGAGCAGAATCCGCATGTCGATATAACGCGACGCAAAGCCGTAGATGCCGATCGAGAGCAACTGGAAACAGCCGACCGACAGCAGCGCATAGCCGATATGCAGCGAGTCGAAGCCGCGCACACGGCCGAGAAACACCGACGTAAACAGGCCGATGCCGATCACGAACGATAGCAGACTGCCGATGCCGAAGTTGCGCACCGCGAGCGCGCGCAGATCGACGATGGCTTCCTTCGCGGTCAGCGCATGGACGACGAAGAGGAAACCGCAGATCGCCGAAATCCACGTGCACGCAACGATGACGTTGTCGCCGAACCAATTCTTGCGCGGACCTTCCTCAAGCACGTATTCGAGGCAGCCTAGAAAACCCGACATCAGCACGATGCCGAGGTAATCGCCCTTCTTCAGCAGCGACAGATCGGGCAAGTCGATGTGCACGTATCTGGACACCAGCAACGCGACGACTAACCCCGGCACCACGTTGAGATAGAACAGCCAGTGCCACGACCATTGATCGGTGATCCATCCGCCGATCAATGGACCGATGGCGGGCGCGAGCGACGCCAGCACGCCGATGGTGGTCGATGCGATCAGACGCTGCTTGCCGGGAAACAGCACGAACGCGGTCGTAAACACAGTGGGGATCATCACCGCGCCGAGCGCGCCTTGCAGGCCGCGGAACAGGATCATCGAATTGATGTCCCACGCCATGCCGCACAGCATGCTCGTGATCGTGAAGCCGACCGCCGACGCCGCGAACAGCCAGCGCGTCGAAAACACCTTGGAGAGCCAGCCCGAAGTGGGAATGACCAGAATTTCCGCGATCAGATAAGATCGTCTGCACCCACGAGAGTTCGTCCTGACTCGCGGAAAGTCCGCCGCCGATATCCTTGAGCGACGACGCGACGATCTGGATGTCGAGCGTGGCCATGAAAAAACCCAGGCACATCAGCGCGAACGCCAGAACGCGTTTCTTGACCGGCGCGGTGGAAGGATCGGCGAAAACGGTCTTGTTCATGACTCGCTCCTCAACCGTTTCTGTTACGCAGATGCACTTTCACCGTCGCGGACAGCCCCGGGCGCAGCACGGACTCCGCGCCCTTCGGCACATCGAGGCGAATCCGCACCGGCACGCGCTGCACGATCTTCGTGCCGGTCACGTTCTCGGCGGGCAGCACGCTGAAGGTCGCGCCGGTCGCGGGCGCAAGGCTTTCGACACGACCCGTGAACGGAATGTTGGATGCATCCAGTTCGACATCGGCCTGATCGCCCACGTGCATTTTCTTCAGCTGATCTTCCTTGAAGTTTGCATCGACCCACAGGCCGCTCGACGGCACGATGGCCAACAGCGCCGTGCCCACGTTCGCCAGCACGCCGACGCGCGCGGTGCGGTTGCCCACGTAACCATCGACGAGCGATGTGATCGTCGTATAGCCGACGTTCAGTTGCGCGACCCGGCGGGCGGCTTCGGCGGTCGCGACGCGGGCCTGCGCATCGGCGATCTGCGCCTCGATCACGGCAAGCTGACGTTTGGCTGCGAGCAGCGATGCGCCGCTGCGATCCACGGAGGCCTGCGCTTTCGTATAGTCGGCATTCGCGCGTTCGACGATCTAGTTCGACACCGCGTCGTCCCTCACCAGTTCGCGATAGCGCACGCGATCCTGCCCGCTACGCGTCAATTCAGCCGCCGATGCGCGCACTTCCGCCTGCTGCTGGTTGATGACCACCGCCTGCAACGCATCCTTCGCCTGTAATTCGACCACCGCCGCGCGCGCTCGATACCTCGGCATCGACCTGCGCGAGTTTCGCGTCGTAGTCGCGCGAATCGAGGCGAATCAGCACCTGGCCTGCCTTCACGTGCTGGTTGTCCTGCACGAGCACATCGGTCACGAAGCTGTTCACCTTCGACGCGAGCACCGTCACGTTGCCTCCCACGTAGGTATCGTCGGTCGTCTGCACGAAGCGCAGCACCAGCGCCCAGTACGCCACCGCCGCGATCAACACGATCACCACCGCGCCGAGCGCGCCAGCGCGGGTGCGGCGGCCGAAGGAAGGTCTGTCGAGGGAGAATTGAAATGAACGCGTCCCACCCCGTGACCGAGTAGTAGGAAAGGAAGGT
>LFJI01000250.1 GCA_001235855.1 Candidatus Burkholderia brachyanthoides | reverse complement strand
CCCCCGCCCGCCACTCCCGTGTGCAGGGGGCGACGCCCCCACAACCCCCAATCCTCCGCCCGATGGGGGGGGGTGCGCCCGCCTGCGGCGGCATCCCCCGCCGCATTCGCCAATTTTTAGAATCCCTTTGCCGAAGCGTTCGCGAAGGGCATGCCCAACGTGTTTCCGAACGGTATGCCGAACGCATTTTCGCAGATGGGCGCCATGCCGGATTTCTCGAAGATGAACGGCATGGCGGAATTCGCTAAGCGCGCGAGCAGCATGCCGGGCTTCGGCGCGGCGATGCAGGGTTTGCCGACCTTGCCGAAGATTCCGAGCGCGGCGATTCCGCCTGAAAAACTGCAACTGCATCAGTTGCAGAGCAATTATTCGCGCGATGCCGCCGAGCTTCTGCGTCAGGCAGGCGCGCAGTGATATCGAGCCGGCCGCGCTTAAGGACTGCCGTTTTGCCGATACGTCGTGGCAGACCACGCCGGCCTATGCGTTCACGGCCGCGTGGTATCTGCGCGCTATCTGCAGGAACTGGCCGACGCCATCCAGAGCGATACCAAAACGTGCGAGCGTATCCGTTTCACCGTGCAGCAATGGGCCGCGGCGGCCGCCGCACCGAGCAACTTCCTCGCGCTCAATCCGGATGCGCAGAAGACGCTCATCGAAAGCAAGGGCGAGAGCCTGCGTCAGGGCATGATGAACCTGCCCGCGGACATGCAGCGCGGCAAGATTTCGCAGTCGGACGAATCGCGTTTCGTGGTCGGCAAAAACATCGCCACGACCGAAGGCTCGGTCGTGTTCGAAAACCCGCTCGTGCAACTGATCCAGTATAAGCCGCTCGCGCCCAGGGTCTACGCGCGGCCGCTGTTGATCGTGCCGCCGTGCATCAACAAGTTCTACATCTACATTCTCGATCTTTCGCCGGAAGGCTCGCTGGTGCGTTATGCGCTCGAGCAGGGGCAGGGGCATCAGGTCTTCATCCTGTCGTGGCGCAATGCGGATCAATCCGTTGCCGACAAGACCTGGGACGACTTCGTGCAGGAAGGCGTGCTCGACACCATCGAAGCCGTGAAGGAGATCACCGGCGAAGAGCAGATCAACACGCTCGGCTTCTGCATCGGCGGAACGATTCTCGCGACCGCACTGGCGGTGGCGAAGGCGCGTGGCGAAGAACCGGCTGCATCGATGACGCTGCTTACGTCGATGCTCGATTTCTCCGACACCAGCGTGCTCGACGTGTTCGTCGACGAGAGGCGCATGTGCAGATGCGCGAGCAGACCATCGGCGGCAAGAGCGGTGCGCCCGCCGGGACTCATGCGCGGCGTGGAATTCGCCAATACGTTCTCGTATCTGCGGCCCAACGACCTGGTGTGGAACTACGTCGTCGACAATTACCTCAAAGGCCGTACGCCTCAGGCGTTCGACCTGCTGTTCTGGAACAGCGATTCGACCAATCTGCCGGGGCCGATGGCCGTCTGGTATCTGCGCAATACGTATCTCGAGAACAAGCTCAGGGAACCGAACGCGCTGACCGTGTGCCGGCAAAAAGTCGATCTGTCGAGCCTCACGCTGCCGACATTCATTTACGGATCGCGCGATGATTACATCGTGCCGTGGAAGTCAGCGTTCGCATCGGCGCCGCTTCTGAGCGGTCCGCAGAAATTCGTGCTCGGCGCATCGGGACATATTGCGGGCGTGATCAATCCGCCGTCAAAGAACAAGCGTAGCTTCTGGATTCTCGATAGCGACGCGGACCGTCTGCCCGAGGATGCCGATACGTGGTTCGACGCCGCCACCGAGCATCCCGGGATCTGGTGGCCTACGTGGTCGGAGTGGCTCGCGGCGAACGCGGGCGAGCAGGGCAAGCCGCACGCGGCGCAGGGTTCGAAGGCTCATCCGGTGATCGAGCCTGCTCCCGGCCGCTACGTGTTGGAACGCGACTTCTAAGCGGTACGAGTGCGAATGCGCGTACGGCGGAACGCGTCGCGCATCGGGGCGGACTCAAACCTCATTAACATTCGATGCCAGAGGAACTGAAAATGCCTGATGTAGTGATCGTATCGGCCGCGCGCACCGCGGTCGGCAAGTTCGGCGGCTCGCTCGAGAAGATCGCTGCGCCGGAACTGGGTGCGACGGTGATCAAGGCTTTGCTCGAGCGTTCGGGCGTGAAGCCGGATCAGGTGAGCGAAGTGATTCTGGGTCAGGTGCTGTGCTGACGGCGGGTTCGGGACAGAACCCGGCGCGCCAGTCGGTCAGCCAGTCGGTCATCAAGGCCGGCTTGCCGGACATGGTGCCGGGCATGACCATCAACAAGGTGTGCGACTCGAGGCTGAAGACGGTGATGCTAGCGGCCAACGCGATCATCGCGGGCGATGCGGAGATCGTGATCGCCGGCGGTCAGGAGAACATGAGCGCCGCGCCGCATGTGCTGCCGGGTTCGCGCGACGGCTTCTGCATGGGCGATGCCAAGCTGATCGACTCGATGATCGTCGACAGCCTGTGGAGCGTGTACAACCAGTACCACATGGGCACGACGGCGGAAAACGTCGCGCGCGAGTTCAACATCTCGCGTGAGGATCAGGACAAGTTTGCGGCGCTGTCGCAGAACAAGGCGGAAGCGGTGCAAAAGTCCGGCCGCTTCGACGATGAAATCGTGCCGGTCTCGATCCCGCAGCGCAAAGGCGATCCCATCCAGTTCAACACGGACGAATTCGTGCGTCACGGCGTGACGGCCGAAGCGCTGTCAGGTCTGAAGCCCGCATTCTCGAAAGAGGGCACGGTGACGGCGACCACGCATCGGGCATCAGCGACGGCGCGGCGGCGGTCATCGTGTGATGTCGGCGAAAAAGGCCGAGGCGCTCGGTCTCACGCCGCTTGCGCGCATCAAGGCGTATGCGAACGCGGGCGTCGATCCGAAGATCATGGGCCCGGTGCCGGCCTCGAAGCGCTGTCTGGAGCGTGAACGATCTCGACCTGATGGAAATCAACGAGGCGTTCGCCGCGTAGGCACTGGCGGTGCACAAGCAGATGGGTTGGGATCAGTCGAAGATCAACGTGAACGGCGGGGCGATCGCGATCGGGCATCCGATCGGTGCATCGGGCTGCCGGATTCTCGTGACGCTGCTGCACGAGATGCAAAAGCGCGATGCGAAGAAGGGCCTGGCGTCGCTGTGTATCGGCGGCGGCATGGGCGCGCATTGGCGGCGGAGCGTCCGTAAGCAAAACACGCAGCATTGGGAAGGCCAAGCGGGCGACGGCGATTCGCGCGTCGTCCGCATAACAAAATGGAGTGAGGAATGGCGAAGCGTATAGCGTATGTAACCGGCGGGATGGGCGGCATCGGCACGAGTATCAGCCAGCGCCTGCACAAGGCCGGCTTCACGGTCGTCGTGGGCTGCGGCCCGAATTCTCCGCGCCGGGTGAAATGGCTCGAAGACCAGAAAGCGCTCGGCTTCGACTTCGTCGCGTCGGAAGGCAACGTCGGCGACTGGGAATCGACCAAGGCCGCGTTCGACAAGGTCAAGGCGGAAGTGGGCGAAGTCGACGTGCTGGTGAATAACGCCGGCATCACGCGTGACGTCGTGTTCCGCAAGATGACGCATGAAGACTGGACGGCCGTCATCGATACCAACCTGACGAGCCTGTTCAACGTGACCAAGCAGGTCATCGACGGCATGGTGGAGCGCGGCTTCGGGCGCATCATCAATATTTCGTCGGTGAACGGTCAGAAGGGCCAGTTCGGCCAGGCCAACTATTCGACCGCCAAGGCCGGCATCCACGGCTTCACGATGGCGCTCGCGCAGGAAGTGGCGACCAAGGGCGTGACGGTCAACACCGTGTCGCCGGGTTATATCGGCACGGACATGGTGAAGTCGATTCGTCCGGAAGTGCTCGAGAAGATCGTCACGACGATTCCCGTCCGGCGTCTGGGCACGCCCGACGAGATCGGCTCGATCATCGCGTGGCTGGCGTCCGAGGAGTCGGGTTTCTCGACCGGCGCGGACTTCTCGCTGAACGGTGGTTTGCACATGGGCTGACGGGCGGTGGCTTTTGCATCCGGCGCGTGGGCACGCTGCGCCACGCGCCGGATTGGAAGCTACCACTCGCCAGATTGATCAACGATGCGGCGGACCAGCAGCAACGCTTTTTTGCGACAACGCAAGACGAGCTTGCTGCCATCGCAGTAAAGTCTCGCGTTTAAAGGCGTTCAATGACTACTACTACAAAGAAACCCACCGAACGACTCATCAAAAAGTATCCAAACCGTCGGCTGTACGACACGGAAACGAGCACATACATCACGTTGTCCGACGTGAAGCAACTCGTGCTCGACCAGGAAGAGTTCAAGGTACTGGATGCGAAGTCGAGCGACGACCTGACGCGCAGCATCCTCCTGCAGATCATTCTGGAAGAGGAGAGCGGCGGCTTGCCGATGTTCTCGTCCGTGATGCTCTCGCAGATCATCCGCTTCTACGGCCACGCGATGCAGGGCATGATGGGCACGTATCTGGAGAAGAACATCCAGGCGTTCATCGATATCCAGCAGAAGCTGTCCGAGCAGAGCAAGGGCATTTACGACGGCAATGCACTCAATCCGGAAGTCTGGTCGCAATTCATGAACATGCAGGCGCCGATGATGCAGGGCATGATGACCAGCTACATCGAGCAGTCGAAGAACATGTTCGTGCAGATGCAGAACCAGGCGAAGTCGATGTTCAACACGTTTCCGTTTCAGGCGCCGAATTCGCCGACGCCGAAGAAGAAGTAGTTCGGGTCGATGCCGCGGGCTTGCGTCGGGGCGTGCGCGCCTCGGAGTGGGGCGCCTGTGTTCGATCGTGCTTCGATTTCGGGGATGGCGCTTGCCGGATCTCGCGCGTGGGTGGCGACGAATAATCCCCTCGGGAGTGTGAGCACGGAAGAGATCGTCGGGCGTTGCGCCGTCAGCGACTGACGGGGCGGGGTGGCGGCGCATCGCCGGTTCCGGGTCTTCGCGTCTAAAGCGGCGCCTTCGCCGCATGCCATCTCTCCACGCCCATGTCGTGCAGGCAAAAGGCGCTGCACACACTCCGGGGTAAAATAGTAAATTGGCTGGTGCGACACGCACGCTCGTGTCCGTATGCTCCACATTACGTGGCATCGACTAGAGGGTTATTGAATCGGCCTTGGCCGGATCACCATGCC
>LFJI01000025.1 GCA_001235855.1 Candidatus Burkholderia brachyanthoides | reverse complement strand
ACCCGAAGCCGATCAAGTGGAAGTATGACGATCCTTCACGCCGAATTCGGCCGGTACCAATTCAATGACGCAATGGACTAATAGTAGTTGAACCCGGGAATCGCCTGTCCGACCCGGTTGGAAAGCCTTTATGTGTAAGTGTAAGAGTGTAAGCAAAAAGTGTAAGCAAAGAACGCTCCTACCTCCTTTGCGCAAACGTTCGCGCGGAGGTTTGCTCATGATCGCCTGAAACACGATTTCGGTGAACACCGTACGCTAAACGGTTGCAAATCCCCATGATTGGCCCAGATTCGGTCAGCGGTATGTCGGCCCTCTCATCCCGGCTCGGGCAACCGAATCCGAATCATACGGGCAGCGAATTAGTTCAGTGTCCTGAGCATCGATTTATTACGTTGCGAAGGCGCGCTGGCGCGCGTGGACAAGGTATCGATCAGTACAAGTGCAGCCACCGCCACACTCGGAGCACCATGCCGATGAGTTCGTGCACGGCGACCTTGCTATTCTCGTAGCTCCTGAAGCGGGGGAGCATGGTCACACGATTGTGACGCACGTCCGACACATAAGACTGGGGCTCGTAGCCGAACGCATGAAAAGCCGCGAGCGAGCGCCGCATGTGATACGCGGATGTCACCACGATCAAACCGTTGTCTCATGTGCAGGTCCGATAATAGCGGCCACGTTTCGCGCGTTCTGATAGGTGTCGAGGCTTTTGTTTTCACGCGTGATATTCGCCGGATCGACGCCTTCGTCGATGACATAGGGCGCGTAGTTGTCGGCTTCCGCCTGCCCGTGATGCTGCGGATCTCCGCCGCTCAGGATCACCTTGCACGTCGCGCCGGACGCGCGGCATTGCTTGTAGAGCGCCGCCGTGGCGCCGCCGTGGCCGCGATGCGCGGAACCGCGTCCGGTTTCGGCGCGAGCGCCGCGCCGTTTCGGACCGTTCCGCCGCCCATCAGCACGATCGTCGTGTTCCGGGCGAAGCTCGGCTCCGAATCCCGCGCGTAACCGCGTTGCGCCCAATCCAGCAGTGGCGAGGCGAACCAGCCCGCTCCAAAGGCCCATACGAGCAGCCAGATGACGACGGCAATTTGTGCGCGATGGCGTCGCCAAAGCGTAAACTAAACAATGCAAAAAAAGCAGCAATAAGGTGAATAGAACCAATTTGATTGGGGTAACGTATGGGTTTATAATTGGGGTAACGTATGGGTTTGAGGACAAACGGTTCCGTCATCGCGTGCTCGGGAACGCATCGGCAGATGTCGTAGTAAGGTAAAGCGCGCGATCAGTGTGCTCTCAACGGGGGCTTGTAATAAAAAGTAGCACCTAACGCAAGCGGTGGCCAAACATTCGACCTGCGTGTGTCTGATTCACCAGAGTCACCAGAGCGAAATTCGGCATGCCGCGTTTAGTCGACGTCGTCGCGGACTGTACGCGGCCGTCACGAGCGTCGTCATGGCGGCACAGGAAGAAACCACGAGATGACCACGTATTATTCTAACGAAGCCGTACTCGAAGCACTTCGCCGTGCGCAATATCGTCAGGTTCCCTGGGCCAAGCGCCCCAACGTCTTCGATCTCTTACGCGCGCTCGGCTTGCTCGAACTCGCGCGCCAACGCACCGTTGCTCCCGCTCCCGGTTTTCACGCTCCCGTTGACATCGCGGTCGTGACCGAGCGCGGCAAGAACGAATTTTTGCGCCTTTCGCGCGACGAGCGTTCCATCGACTGGGATCTGAGGCGGTCCGAGCCTTACACCTTCGGCGGGCAGGAAGCGATTCTGGAGGCGCGCCTCTAACGACGCCCGGTGTGGATCGGGCGTCGTTAGAGGCGCCTTCCGTACTCCGTACTCGTGCGTATCGTCGTAGGTAATCCGACCTTTCGCGGTCAGGGGTGTCGTTGTCGCGCAATTCACGCGAATCCGGCGTGGCGGGCGCGCAAAGGACTCGCTATCGCGCCTGTTTGAATAGAGACGAAAAAAAAGCCCGCGTCGCGAGGGCACTACAGGCAGACCGGATTCCACTGTTGCCACGCTGTGCTCATGGCAAGGGGGTGTGCCCGCGGGATGCGCCGAAGTGGTTCCATCGAACTCGGTATGCACCGGTATCGGCGAGCAGCGATCGAAAGAAACTAATGGTGCGGCGAGCGCTCGTCCCGATACGGAATCGGGCTGTGCGCGCACGTTGCTGGCAATATGCGCGGCGCGGGCGGCGTCAGATCACGCGCACGCGCCATGTCCTGCGGCGCACCGGCCGACGCTCTTGCGGCAAATCGCAGATCCGGCGCGGGCGGTGGCTGAGCCTGGGCTGCCGCCGTCACGCCCGTAAGCGCGCTCAGCGCGCCTGAGACGAGCAGTATCGATACCTTCATGATGAGTGTCCTCAAGCTCTCGTGAAGCCTGTTCGGTCACTGATCAAAGTAAGGTGAGCGGCGTTTCACCGCTGTAAGCATTGCTAAAGAGATGTTTGTGTTTGAAGCGCATTGCTTCCGTTCGCTTACTTCGGGCGCGACCGAACCGTGCCTCACGGACGCAAGCGATTCGACTCGAAGGGAAGGGCGAAAGGCGCGGGACAAACCTGGCGCTACGGAAGCAAGCGTATTCAGTACGAAAGCGAAGCCGGTGAAGCTCAACCGCGACCGGCTTCGGTGCGGCGGATGCTCAGGCCATTTTGGCTGGTGCGCGCCACGATTCCGGGTTGGTCCAGAACGCGCCACGCAGGCGATCGCGGCTCGGCGGAGCGGGCGGCTTGACCACGCTCGAGCCAATGCGACCACGCAGCGTTCGCGGCCATTGCTCGACAACCGCTTCACGATTTCTGCGAGCGTGCCGTCGGCTTGCCATTCGTCGAAACGGCGGCGGCAGGTGGGGCGGCGGAGGGATAACGGCCCGGCAGCTTCGACCAGCCTTCAGTCGTGGACAGCACCCACAGCACGGCGTTGACGACCGACCGCGATTCGACGCGCGGACGACCACGCCGTTCGCTGCGCGCCGGCTCGGAACAGAACAACGCCTCAACCAGCGCCCATTCGTTATCTCTCAAATCGTCGAACAGCACCATATCTCACCTCAGCGAAGCTAACTCCGGTGCGCTGCCCCACGCCGTGCACTCTGGTCGGAATCCGATGAACGAATACCAGGAGAGATCGAAGGGGCTGCGGAGAACGATTTTCGAAATGACCGCGTAGCCCCGACCTCTGTGCGCAATGAAATACGAAAACCGTGCCATGTTGCCCCTAAAACCCGGGAGAGCCGTATGACAGTAGGCTGACGCGATGCCGCGTGGCCCGTATGAAACCCGAATTGGATTGATTAAGAAATCGGGACAATCACCAATTAAGTGCAACAGGCCCATCCAGCGTGCGTCTGCGGGCCTTTATTGCACTGCAGCGAAACGCTCGTTTGGTGCGTCATTCGCTGCCGCAGGCGATATAGATTTCACATGACGCAGGCGCTATAGATTTGATTTCACATGAAACAGGGCAATTGATGAGCGATTGATATGAACGCGCCACTGAATGTGACGTTACGGCAGCTACGCGTGTTTATCGAGGTTTCGAAGCTGCGTAGCTTCAGTCGTGCGGGCGACGAGATCGGCCTCAAGCTAATCGACCGCACCACGCGCGACGTGCAACTGACTGACGTCGGCGTGAATCTGGTCGGCACGGTATCGCGCCTGCTGGCAGATCTCGACGAAGCGCTGCGTGAGGCGTGAGGTTCGCGATCTCGGGCAGCAGAAACGCGGGCACGTGTAATTGTCGCTGCGAGCCCGACCGTCGCGTGCCGACTGATGCCGCGCGTCTCGCGTAATTCCCCCCTCGTCACCATGATTCTGCGCGACGATGTCCAATCCGACGTGCTGCGCAAGGTCAAGTCGGGCGAGGTGGATTTCGGCGTGGTGATCAGCCCGTTTTCCTCCGATGATTTGCTCGGTGAACCGGTGATGACCGACTCGTTCTGCCTGGTCGTTCGCGGCGATCATCCCCTCGCGCGCGAGAAGGCGGTGCCGTGGGCTGCGCTCACCGGCGAGCCGCTCGTGATGCTCGATTACGCCTCCGGCAGCCGGCCGATCATCGATGTCGTGATGCAAAAGCATGGCATCGAGGCGAATGTGGTGCAGGAACGCGGGCATTCGGCGACGGTGTTCGGACTGGTCGAGGCGGGCGTCGGCGTGAGCGTGCTGCCCTGGCTTGCGTTGCCGTTGCCGGCGAATTCATCGCTCGTCGCGCGACCGCTGGAGCCGCGCGCCGAACGGATCGTCGAACTGGTGCGCCGGCGCGATCGATCGCTGTCGCCGGCGGCCGAATCGGTGTGGTCCCTGATTGGGGCGCTGCCCGCGCGCGCCGAAGATCTGGGCTGACCGTCCGGATATCTCGAAAACATGGCCGTCGCGTTAGACTCTGCTTTTCTTAGACGAGGCGGACGATGAGCGAATCGGCGGGCGCGGTGAGCGCGGAACTGGGCAAATTGATAGGATAGGCGCGGACACGAACGGCACGCCTGAACGGCACGCCTGGTACATCGAATGCGCGCGATGCGGCATTCGCAAATCCGCGAAGTGGCGAACGCGGGCTTCGGTGTGCCGGACGTGCTGCCGTTCTGGTTCGGCGAATCGGATCGCGTCACGCCGCCGTTCATTCGCGGTGCCGCGAGCCGTGCGCTCGCCGACGGCGCAACGTTCTTCTATACGCACAATCTCGGCATCGCGCCGCTGCACGAGGCGCTCGGCCGCTATATCAGCGGCCTGCACGGCGCGACGTCGGCCGAGCTATCGCCGTGACGAGCGCGGGCGTGAATGTGCTGATGCTGGCCGCACAACTGGTGGTCGCTGGTGGTCGGCACGGGCGATCGCGTTGTCGCGGTCACGCTGCTGTGGCCGAATCTCGTCGAGATCCCGAAGATCCTCGGAGCCAGCGTCGAGACGGCATTGCTCACATACGGCCCGCACGGCTGGACGCTCCGATCTCGACCGCCTGCTCGTGGCGCTCACGCCGGCGACGCGCATGCTGATGATCAACTCGCCGAACAACCCGACCGGCTGGACCATGACGCGCGAGCAGCAGCGCGCCGTGCTAGAACATTGCCGCCGTCACGGCATCTGGATCGTTGCGGACGAGGTCTACGAGCGTCTGTACTAACGGCGAGCACGGGCGCGTCGCGCCGTCGTTCCTCGATCTTGCCTCGCGCGACGAACGCGTGATCGCGGTCAACTCGTTCTCGAAGGCCTGGCTAATGACCGGCTGGCGGCTCGGCTGGCTGGTCGCGCCGACGCGTCTGATGGACGATCTCGGCAAACTGGTCGAGTACAACACGTCGTGTGCGCCGTCGTTCGTGCAGCAGGCGGGCATCGTCGCGGTCAAAGAGGGCGAGGCGTTCACGCAATCGTTCGTCGATGACCTGCGCGCGAGCCGCGATCACCTGGTGCACGCGTTGCAAGGCATCGAAGGCGTCGACGTGCGCGCCCCCGACGGCGCGATGTACCTGTTTTTCTCGCTGCCTGGCGCCGCGCGCAGTCTCGATCTGTGCAAGCGGCTGGTGCGCGAGGCGCGGCTGGGCGTTGCGCCCGGCCGCGTGTTCGGCGCGGAAAGTGAGGGTTTCGTGCGCTGGTGCTACGCGTGCGATCCGGCACGGCTCGACGCGGGTGTGGAACGTTTGCGTGCCTTCCTGGCGACGAACGGCGCGGCCTGAACCGGCGCGGTTCGGCACCGGGACGCGTCGCCCGAAGTGAGTCCCGGCGCGGAAATTTGATTCACCTTTACGCCCCGATGCTTTTTGCGTAATATAGTACTCAGTTACGCGTTTTCGTTCAGGAAAGCGCCGCCTCGTCCGGCAGGATGGCCCGGCGCGGCGGTTCGCTCACCGATCGCCCAAGTTCGCTTCTCCCGGTGCGTGCTCCCAATCACAATATGACCGATCAGAAATCGGGCGAGTGCGTCTTGATACTCCGCGTCCAGGTTTTACGTCAGCAGCGCTCTTGATCGTGGCGCTCGAACCTGCTTAAGCTCGATTCGTATCGGATCATTGACCATTAAAAAGGTTGGTCCAAGCTGCATGAATACTCAAGAGACGAAAATCGTCCTCGAGACTGCATTGATTTGCGCGCAGGAACCGCTGCGGCTGGGTGATTTGCGTAAGCTGTTCGCCGACGACATTTCGGCGGATACCGTTCGTACCTTGCTCGAAAGCCTCCAGGCGGACTGGTCGGGCCGCGGCGTCGAACTGGTCGCGCTCGCGACGGGCTGGCGTTTCCAGAGCAAGCCGGCGATGCGGAATTACCTTGACAGGCTGCATCCGGAAAAGCCGCCGAAATATTCGCGCGCGGTGCTCGAAACGCTGGCAATCATTGCGTATCGGCAGCCGGTTACCCGGGGCGATATCGAAGAGATCCGTGGCGTGACGGTCAACACGCAAGTCCTCAAACAGTTGGAAGATCGTGGCTGGATCGAAGTGATCGGTCATCGCGACGTGCCGGGGCGTCCTGCGCTGTATGCCACGACCAAGCAATTCCTCGACGATCTCGGCCTGACCGCGCTCGACGACCTGCCCGCGCTGGATAGTCCGCCCGCGCAATTCGAAGCCGCGCTGCTCGCGCAGCATTCGATCGATTTTCCCGAGGGCGTCGCGTCGGCCGCCGCAGGCGACGAAACGCCCGCCGCTCTCGCCGCAAACGCGGAACACGACGCGGTGGCATCGGTCAACGCGGAAGACGCGGTCGAAATGCCGGCACCGCAGCAGGACAAGGTATACGAGTCGGCCGCTGGACGCCCCGAACCGACTGACTCGCAGGACGAAACACAGCATAACGAAGGACTCGGAACGGATCGTGCGGGAGCGGCGACGAGCACTTGACCGATTCGCCCGAAACCCCGTCGGAAGGCATCGCGCTGGACGACGATTCCGAAGAACCGAAGGCGCGACGCGCCTGACGCCCAGAAGCATGTGCATGGCCCTTGAACCGGCCTTCCGGTTCTCCAAAAAATGATTTCGATAGACGATCAGCCGGACCGGCCAGCAGAAATTTTTGACGCGCCCGCGATGGGCGCGCGATTCGACATTCGACATTTGAGGTTGTTTTGACACACTCCCACGACAGCGATTCGCCTGAATCCGCGCGCGCCGTGCATGCCGCGGACGCATCCGAGTCTGCCGATGTCGGCGAACACACGCGTGACAAGCGCATCGACGAGAACGGCGAGGGCGACGACCGTCCGCGCCGCGGTTTGCGCCGGGGCCCGCGCCGCCTGATCGCGCGCCGCCGCGCTATCGCCAAGACGAAGGGCGAAGGCGCGCCACAGGGCGGACGCAAGAGCCCGCGCAGCGGGCGTGCACCCGCTGAAGGCGCAGTCAAAGCCGCCAGCGCGACGAAAGACATCGCGCCGCAGCCCGCGCAGGCGCGCGAGGGCGGACGTCGCAAAGGCCAGGGGCAGCAGCAAAAGCGCGGCAAGCGCAACGATGCGACCGCGGCAGCCACAGACGCCGCGGTCGCCGCAGCCGAAGACGATTTGTTCGCCTACGTGACCTCGCCCGCGTTCGATGCCGACAACAACGCCGCCGGCGT
Organism: Candidatus Burkholderia brachyanthoides; assembly: GCA_001235855.1. GTDB lineage: Bacteria > Pseudomonadota > Gammaproteobacteria > Burkholderiales > Burkholderiaceae > Caballeronia > Caballeronia brachyanthoides. The sequence continues at coordinate 8,091 of LFJI01000025.1, read as the reverse complement.
GCGCGGGCCGATGCTGCGCCGTGACCGCAACGCGCCGCAAAAACGCGTGCTCGAACCGGGCGACGACGCGCCGAAGCTTCACAAAGTGCTCGCGGATGCGGGCATGGGCTCCCGCCGCGACATGGAAGATCTGATCATTGCGGGCCGCGTGTCCGTGAACGGCGAGCCGGCGCACATCGGGCAACGCATCCTGCCGACGGATCAGGTGCGCATCAACGGCAAGCCGATCAAGCGCAAGCCGTCGTCCAAGCCGCCGCGCATCCTGCTGTATCACAAGCCGACCGGCGAAATCGTCAGCCACGCGGACCCGGAAGGCCGTCCGTCGGTGTTCGACAAGTTGCCGTCTATGAAAACTGCCAAGTGGCTCGCGGTCGGGCGTCTCGACTTCAATACCGAAGGCCTGTTGTTGCTCACGACGTCTGGCGATCTGGCGAACCGCTTCATGCATCCGCGCTACAGCGTCGAGCGCGAGTATGCGGTGCGCGTGGTCGGACAGTTGTCCGAGGCGATGAAGCAGACGCTCCTGAAAGGCATCGAACTCGACGATGGTCCCGCCAACTTCCTGCGTATTCAGGACGGTGGCGGCGAAGGCACGAACCACTGGTATCACGTCGCGCTGGACGAAGGCCGCAATCGCGAAGTCCGCCGCATGTTCGAAACGGTGGGCCTGATGGTGAGCCGCCTGATCCGCACGCGTCATGGCCCGATCGCGCTGCCGCGCGGCCTCAAGCGTGGTCGCTGGGAAGAGCTCGAAGACAATCAGGTGCGCAGCCTGTTGGCGTTGGTCGGGCTGAAGGTGCCGATCGCCGAGAAGGGTGGCCGCAGTTCCGCACCGCGCACCCAGCCCGATCCGATGCAGACCTCGATGGGCTTTATCACGCGTGAGCCGGTACTCAGTTCGCATTCGCGCATGGCGCAGCGCACGCCCGGCGCGGGCGGCAACAACGGGCGGCGCGGTGCGGCGGCGGGCGGTGCGGCGGGTTCGTTTGGCTTCGGCGGCATGGGTGGAATGGGCGGCTTCGGGGGCAACACTGGCGGCACGGGACGTCGCGGTCGCGGAGTCAACGGCAATCGCGCGAACAATGGTCGTGGCGGTCCGCGCGGCGGCGCGCGGGCGCAAGGCAGTGCGCCGAATTCGAACGGTCCGGGCAAGCGCGTGGCGGGCGGCAACGGCCAGCCGCGTGGCAATTGTCAGGGCGGCGGCGGCCAGCAGGGCAGTCAGGGCAAGCCGGGCGGCGCAGGTGGCCGTGGCGGTCAGCGCAATCGCTCGCGCGGGCACTGATCGGTCCGCCATGGCGTGGACGAAGCCGAAGGTCACGATCACATTCGGCCGCATTTCAAAAGGCCTCGCGCTAAATTACCAGTTTGCCAAAAAAATGATGTCATCGCGTGCAAAACGGGTGCTAACAGGCTGAAACAGGGTCGCTACGTTTGCGTTTTTCGCAAAAAATAACTAAAATTACAAGGAAGAAAGTCTCAAGAAAGGAAAGTTTCGCTGGGCCACGTAATAGTTTTATTCCGCTGCCCGGGTGCGACCTCGGTTGAAAAAGATGGGCGTTGGCCCATTTTTTTTGGGGGGTGGGGGGGCTTTTCGGTTCGGCATCTCGGGAGCAGGGGCGTGCGTCCGCAGGAGAAGCGCTCGCCCGCAGGTGTTTCGGCGTGAGCGCGCGAACACCTTGGAGTTAATGTGCAACTGACGGAACTGATTGAAACCACGGTCTCGGGCCTGAGCTACGAGCTTGTCGATCTCGAACGTGCGGGAGGCGGCATGCTGCGTATCTATATCGACCAGCCGGCCGGCATCGCCATCGAAGACTGCGAGAAGGTCACGCGTCAACTCCAGTATGTGCTCGAAGTCGAGAACATCAACTATGACCGGCTCGAAGTGTCATCGCCGGGACTCGATCGTCCGCTCAAGAAGCTGGTCGATTTCGAGCGCTTCGCGGGCAGCGAAGTCGTCATCACCTTGAAGAAGCCGCTGGACGGGCGCAAGTCGTACCGCGGCATTCTGCACGCCCCCGAGGGCGACACCATCGGATTGGAATTTGAAGGGAAGGACGGCGCCGCAATGCTCGATTTCACGCTCGCGGACCTCGATAAAGCTCGTCTCGTCCCCAAAGTTGACTTTAGGAGCCGCAAACGATGAGTCGCGAAGTTTTGATGCTGGCGGATGCGCTGGCGCGCGAAAAGAACGTCAACAAGGACGTGGTGTACGCAGCACTCGAAGCCGCGCTGGCTTCGGCAACGAAGAAGCTGTTCGAGGAAGACGTCGATATTCGCGTCGCGATCGACCGTGAAAGCGGCGAGCACGAGACTTTCCGCCGTTGGCGTGTGGTGCCGGACGAAGCTGGCCTGCAGGAGCCGGATCAGGAAATCCTGCTGTTCGAAGCGAAAGAGCAGAAGCCCGAAGCGGAGGTCGACGACTTCATCGAAGAGCCGATTCCGTCGATCGAATTCGGCCGTATCGGTGCGCAGGCCGCCAAGCAGGTGATCCTGCAGAAGGTGCGCGACGCCGAGCGCGAGCAGATCCTGAACGACTTCCTCGAACGCGGCGAGAAGATCATGACCGGCTCGGTCAAGCGTCTGGACAAGGGCAACTTCATCGTCGAGTCGGGCCGTATCGAAGCGCTGCTGCGCCGCGACCAGCTGATCCCGAAGGAAAACCTGCGCGTGGGCGACCGCATGCGCGCGTATATCGCCAAGGTTGACCGCACGGCGCGTGGCCCGCAGATCGAACTGTCGCGCACCGCGCCCGAGTTCCTGATGAAGCTGTTCGAACTCGAAGTGCCGGAAATCGAGCAGGGCCTGCTGGAAATCAAGGCGGCCGCGCGCGATCCCGGCGTGCGTGCGAAAATTGGTGTGATCGCCTACGACAGGCGGATCGACCCGATCGGCACGTGCGTGGGCATCCGCGGTTCGCGCGTCCAGGCGGTACGTAACGAGCTCGGTGGCGAGAACGTGGACATCGTGCTATGGTCGGAAGAGCCCGCGCAGTTCGTGATCAGCGCCCTCGCGCCGGCAGCCGTCCAGTCGATCGTCGTCGATGAAGAAAAGCATTCGATGGACGTCGTCGTGGACGAGAACGAACTCGCCGTCGCCATCGGCCGCGTCGGCCAGAACGTGAGACTCGCGAGCGAGCTCACCGGCTGGCAGATCAATATCATGGCGCCGGCCGAATCGGCGATGAAGCAGAACGAAGAGCGTGGCAGGCTGCGCGATCTGTTCATGGCGCGTCTCGATGTGGACGAGGAAGTCGCCGACATCCTGATCGACGAAGGCTTCACGAGCCTCGAAGAAATCGCCTACGTGCCACTCAACGAGATGCTCGAAATCGAAGCGTTCGACGAAGACACGGTGCACGAACTGCGCAACCGTTCCCGCGACGCATTGCTGACCCAGGCCATCGCCAACGAAGAGAAGGTCGAAGGTGTCGCGCTCGATCTGAAGAGCCTCGAAGGCATGGACAACGAGCTGCTCGTGAAGCTCGCCGAACACCAGATTCAAACCTGCGACGACCTCGCGGAGCTCGCGGTAGATGAATTGGTCGAGATAACCGGAATGCAAGAGGATGCCGCTAAGGCGTTGATCATGAAAGCACGTGAACACTGGTTCCAGTGAGAAATGACCATGGCGCAATGATATTTGTGGCGGCCAGTTCAGCCGCGTGACCCCGATCTAACCGCAAGGAAATGTCCTTGCACCAAGAGGAATGAATGGCGAGTAACAACGTAGCCCAATTTGCTGCGGAACTGAAAATGCCTGCAGGCGTGCTGCTGGAGCAACTACAGGCGGCTGGCGTCCAGAAAGCGAGCGCGAACGACAACCTGTCCGAGACGGACAAGGCACGTCTGCTCGATCATTTGCGTAAGTCGCACGGTTCCGCCGACGCCGACAAGCGCAAGATCACTCTGACCCGCCGGCATACGTCGGAAATCAAGCAATCCGACGCAACGGGTAAAGCTCGCACCATTCAGGTCGAGGTGCGCAAGAAGCGTGTGTTCGTGAAGCGCGACGAAACCGGCGCCGAGCAGCCGGAAGTTGCGGCGAATCACGTCGAAGAGCCAGAAGCCGACGAGGCCGAACTTCAGCGTCGCGTGGAAGAAGAAGCAGCGCGCCGTGCGGCCGCCGCGGCTCAAGCTGCGGAAATCTCGCGTGCGGCACAGGCCGCGCGTCAGGAAGCGCGGGCTCAGGTGACGGCGGACGCGAAGGCCGAAGAAGCGAAGCAGGAACCGAAGGAAGACAACGCCGCGCGCGAAGCTGCCGAAAAGGCAGAGGAAGAAAAGGCCGCGAGCAAACGCGCCGTGCAACGCGAAGCCGCGAAAAAAGCTGAAGAAGATGCGCGCGCCGCGTCCGAGAAGGCGCGTCTCGAGCAGGAGCAAATCGCGAAACGCCGCGCGGCGGCCGAAGACGAAGCACGCGCCATTCGTGAAATGATGAACACGCCGCGCAAGGCGCAAGTGAAGGCGCCGGAACCAGCGCTCGCTGCGAAACCGGTGGAAGCGGCCGTGACCAAGGCGGCGGAAGTGAAGGGTACGCTGCACAAGCCTGCGAAGCCGGAAGGTGCGCAGGCCGCGCGTCCGGCGCCGGCGGCTAAGAAGCCGGCGGCTGGCGGCGCGGCGGCGCCTTCGTCGCCCGCACCGGCAGGCGCGGGCGACAAGAAGAAGGCTGGCGGCAAGGGCGGCTGGTCGCAGGATGACGCATCGAAGCGTCGCGGCATGAAGACGCGTGGCGACACCAGTGGCGGCGTCGATCGCGGCTGGCGCGGCGGTCCGAAGGGGCGCGGCAAGCATCAGGAACAGACGTCGTTCCAGGCACCGACCGAGCCGATCGTTCGCGAAATCCACGTGCCGGAAACCATTTCGGTGGCGGATCTCGCGCACAAGATGTCGGTCAAGGCTTCGGAAGTCATCAAGGTGATGATGAGGCTCGGCCAGATGGTCACGATCAACCAGGTGCTGGACCAGGAAACGGCGATGATCGTCGTCGAAGAACTGGGCCATCGCGCGGTCGCGGCGAAGCTGGACGATCCGGAAGCACTGCTGATCGAAGGCGAAGCCACGGAAGACACGGCAGAGAAGCTGTCGCGTCCGCCGGTCGTCACCGTCATGGGTCACGTCGACCACGGCAAGACCTCGCTCCTGGACTATATCCGTCGCGCGAAAGTAGTGGCGGGCGAAGCGGGCGGCATTACGCAGCACATTGGCGCATATCACGTCGATACGCCGCGCGGCGTCATCACCTTCCTCGATACGCCGGGTCACGAGGCCTTCACGGCCATGCGGGCGCGCGGCGCGAAGGCAACTGACATCGTCGTTCTAGTGGTCGCAGCCGATGACGGCGTGATGCCGCAGACGAAGGAAGCCATCGCTCACGCGAAGGCGGGCGGCGTGCCGATCGTGGTCGCGATCAACAAAATCGACAAGCCGGAAGCCAACCCGGACCGCGTGAAGCAGGAACTCGTCGCGGAAGGTGTGGTGCCGGAAGAGTACGGCGGCGATTCGCCGTTCATCGAAATGTCGGCGAAGACTGGGAAGGGTATCGACGACCTGCTGGAAAACGTGTCGCTGCAAGCCGAAGTGCTAGAACTCACCGCACCGGTGGAAGCCGCTGCGAAAGGTCTCGTCATCGAAGCCAAGCTGGACAAGGGCAAGGGCGCGGTCGCGACCATTCTCGTGCAGTCGGGCACGCTGAACCGCGGCGATGTGGTGCTGGCCGGCAGTGCGTACGGTCGCGTGCGAGCCATGCTGGACGAAACCGGCAAGCCGACCAAGTCGGCGGGTCCGTCGATCCCGGTGGAAATCCAGGGTCTGTCGGAAGTGCCGGCGGCGGGAGAGGAAGTCATCGTGTTGCCGGCCGAGCGCAAGGCGCGCGAAATCGCGTTGTTCCGTCAGGGCAAATTCCGCGACGTGAAGCTGGCCAAGCAGCAGGCCGCCAAGCTCGAAAACATGCTCGAGCAGATGGGCGAAGGCGAAGTGCAGAACCTTCCGCTCATCGTCAAGGTGGACGTGCAGGGTTCGCAGGAAGCGCTGGTGCAGTCGCTGCTCAAGCTGTCGACGAGCGAAGTGCGCGTGCAGATCGTGCACAGCGCGGTCGGCGCGATCAGCGAGTCGGATGTCAACTTGGCGACGGCTTCGAAGGCGGTCATCATCGGCTTCAACACGCGTGCGGATGCACAGGCGCGCAAGGTGGCCGAAGCGAACGGCATCGATATCCGCTACTACAACATCATCTATGACGCTGTGGATGAAGTGAAGGCAGCGATATCCGGCATGCTCGCGCCGGAGAAGCGCGAGACGGTGACGGGCATGGTCGAAGTGCGTCAGGTGATCCGCGTGCCGAAGGTCGGTCTAATCGCGGGTTGTATGGTCATGGACGGCGTGGTCAAGCGTTTCTCGTCGGTGCGCGTGATCCGCAACAACGTCGTGATCCACACTGGCGAACTCGATTCGCTCAAGCGTTTCAAGGACGATGTGAAGGAAGTGCGTCAGGGCTTCGAATGCGGTATGTCGATCAAGAACTTCAGCGATATCGTCGAAGGCGATCAGTTCGAAGTTTTCGAAGTGACCGAAGTGGCTCGCACGCTGTAATGCGGTGAGCCGCTCGCATGAGGGTGGGCCGGGACGGGCTCACTCCGCCCTTTTTGCTTGCAGCGGCCGGACAAAGATAGGAAACGACATCATGGCAAAACGACGGACATCCACGAACCGCAACGTGCAGATTGCGGACCAGATTCAACGCGATCTCTCCGAACTCATGCGCGAAGTGAAAGACCCGCGCATCGGAATGGTGACGATTCAGAGCGTCGAGCTAATGCCCGACTACGCGCACGCAAAGGTCTATTTCACGACGCTGACCGGCGATCCGCAGCAGACGCAGGAAGGGCTGAATCATGCGGCGTGGCATCTGCATAATCTGCTGTTCAAGCGCCTGCATATTCATACGGTGCCGACGCTGCATTTCCATTACGACAAGACGATCGAGAAGGCCGTCGAGATGTCGCGTCTGATCGACGAAGCGAATGCCACGCGTGCGAAGGACGCTGACGACCAGGAAGGCGCGTGATCGATGAGCGGTTCGGAGAAACAGGCGCGGCCGAAGATTCCGCGCCGCCCGTTGGATGGCGTATTGCTGCTGGACAAGCCGCTTGGTTTGTCCAGCAACGATGCGCTGATCCGCGCGAAGCGGATTTATCTGGCGAAGAAGGCGGGGCATACAGGCACGCTCGATCCGCTGGCGACGGGCTTGCTGCCACTATGTTTCGGCGAGGCGACAAAGTTTTCGCAAGACCTGCTCGAAGCCGACAAGACCTACGAGGCGACGATGCGCTTAGGCATCCGCACCACGACGGGCGATGCCGAAGGCGAAGCCATCGACACGCGCGATGTGACCTGCGATGAACCGATGGTCGTCGAAGCGATGAAGCGCTTCCTCGGCGAGAGCACGCAAATCCCGCCAATGCACTCCGCGCTTAAACGCGACGGCAAGCCGTTGTACGAATATGCGCGCGCGGGACAAACCGTGGAACGCGAAGGGCGCCAGGTCACGATTCACGCATTGCATTTGATCGCGTGCGCGTTGCCCTTGGTGACGTTTCGCGTGACGTGCAGCAAGGGAACGTATATGCGGACGCTGGCCGAGGATATCGGTGAAACGCTCGGATGCAGCGCGCATCTGACGGCATTGCGTCGTACGAGCGTCGGCGCGTTGACGCTGGAGCATGCGGTGACGCTGGACGCACTGGGCGAGTTGGACGAGGCGGAACGGGATGTGCGGCTTCAGCCTGTGGATGCACTGCTTTCCACATTCCCGGCGGTCCGTCTCGACGACGAAGCAACGAAACGCTTCCTGCACGGTCAGCGCTTGCTTCTGGCCGATGTGGCAAAGACGCGTCTCGAAGATGGCCGCGTGCGTGTCTATGCGCAAGAGGGTGGGCGACTTTTGGGCGTAGCGAAAGCGGGTGAGGGCGTGCTGGCGCCGGAATGTCTGATTGTGACAGCGCAAAAGAGCCCGAAGTGAACTGCACCCCTGTACAGACTGGAGACATGGGTAACACATTTAGCTCCTTTTGCCGCGCCCCTTCAAGCTGATCGT
>LFJI01000249.1 GCA_001235855.1 Candidatus Burkholderia brachyanthoides | reverse complement strand
CCGAAGTGTTACCTCTGTCCTGGAACAGGTGTTACCCATGTCTCCGGTCTATACAGACCGATATAGTCTGTAGGCGCACTCCATTCTGGTGATTCCGAATCCGTCATAGCCTGTCCTGCGGCTTTACAGCTTCGTTATAGGATTGAATCGAACGGAACAAGATTATCGAAACGCCCGACGCAAGCAGCACCCAGCCGGCTCCGGGAATTGCGTGGCCGACGAAAGCGCCAGGGTTGCGAGTGAATTTGACCCATAGCGTGAACAAGCTATAGAGCGAGGTAACCATCGGCAGGACTCTGTCGAGTTTACAAAACGTGAGCGATCGTAAATTCGGTTAACTAATGAATCAACGCTTGCCACGAAGCAGCAAAAAAACGGGGTGGCCCGAAAGCCGCCCCGCTCTAATCACCCAACCAACACCCTCACGTCCAGTTCGCGTGAAAACTCCCTTCCTTGTCGACGAGTTCGAACGTATGCGCGCCGAAGAAGTCACGCTGCGCCTGCACCAGATTCGCGGGAAGCCGCTCCGAGCGATATGCATCGAAATACGCGATCGCCGACGAGAACGCCGGCACCGGAATGCCCGCCTTCACCGCCGCGACGACCACAGCGCGCAGGGCGTCCTGATACTTCGCCGCGATATCGCTGAAATACGGATCGAGCAGCAGATTGGCCAACTCGGGATTCGTCTTGTACGCATCGGTGATCTTCTGCAGGAAGCGCGCGCGGATGATACAGCCCGCCCGGAAGATCTTCGCGATCTCGCCGTAATGCAGATCCAAGTTGTACTCTTCCGACGCCGCGCGCAGTTGCGAGAAACCCTGCGCATAGGACACGATCTTCGACAGATACAGCACATGCCGCACCGACTCGACGAAGGCCGCGCGATCGCCGTCGAACTTGGGCGTTGGGCCACTCACCCTCAACACCTTGGCCGCCGCCACACGCTGTGTCTTGAGCGATGACAGCACGCGCGCGAACACCGCTTTGGTGATCAAAGGCAGCGGTGCGCCGAGGTCCAGCGCGTTCTGGCTCGTCCACTTGCCCGTGCCTTTCTGCGCCGCGCGATCCAGAATGACATCGACCAGATCCTTGCCGGTTTCGTCGTCCTTCTTCGAGAAGATCTTCGACGTGATCTCGATCAGGTAGCTGTCCAGCTCGCCCTGATTCCACTCGACATACACCTTGCCGAGTTCCTCGTTCGACAGGCCGGCCACGCGCTTCAACACGTCATAGCTCTCGGCGATCAGCTGCATGTCGCCGTACTCGATGCCGTTGTGCACCATCTTCACGAAATGGCCCGCACCGTCCGGACCCATGTACGCGACGCACGGCTCGCCGTCCGGCGCCTTGGCGGCGATCTCGGTCAGAATCGGCGCGACCAGTTCATAGGCCTCCTTCTGTCCGCCCGGCATGATCGACAAGCCTTTCAGCGCGCCTTCTTCGCCGCCCGACACACCCGTGCCGATGAAATGCAGACCCGACTTCGCAAGATCCTGATTGCGGCGGATGGTATCGGTGAAATGCGTGTTGCCGCCGTCGATCAGAATGTCTCCCTTCTCAAGCAGCTGACGCAGTTGCGCGATGGTCTCGTCGGTGCCGGCGCCTGCTTCACCATCATCAGGATGCGGCGTGGCTTTTCCAGCGATTGGACGAACTCTTCGAGCGTGTAGGTCGGCACGAGCTTCTTGTCGGGATGTTCGGCAATCAGTTCGTCGGTTTTGGCGCGGCTGCGGTTGTAGACCGAAACGGCGTGTCCGCGGCTCTCGATGTTCAAGGCCAGGTTGCGGCCCATGACGGCGAGACCCACTACGCCGATAGCTTGTTGCTCATGCTTGATCTCCGCCGAACAGCCGCGCGGCTCGTGGCGCGCGGCCTCGGGGTGAAAACGTGTCGATGGATGCGGCGCGCCAAAGAGGTCGTCCTCGGGCGGCCGGCGCTGGCGCGGGCCGGAACTCTACCAGCAGCGCAACCGTCGCGCGCAGCGGACGGATGGAATTTACCACTTTGAGCCTGATCGAGCAGGCCACGCGCTGCTGCGCGGACGAATCCCACATAGAATGAACGGCCGCATCCGTCATCCCGAGAATATGGCGCAAGCCCGACGCACACGGCGTCATCACTATCACGTCTACGCGTCGTCCAATTGTCGGACATGGTCTGGAACGAAGCGCGCTTCCGGCGCGCCAATCCCGACTATGTGCTCGGTATGCCTTTCGTTTATGTAGGGATGACAGGCGTCGACCCGGACGTGCGTTTCGACAAGCACAAGGCGGGCATCCAGTCCAACCGCTACGTGCGCGAGTTCGGACTGCGGCGGTTGCCGGATTTGTACGAGATGTACAACCCGATGCCCTACGACGGTACGCACGACATGGAAGTGGAACTCGCCATCGGCCTGCGGGAAGCGGCTATGGCGTGTGACAGGCGTAAGGCTTCAATCAGAGTGAAAGACCAACGAGAAAGACCAACTACAACGGAGCGAAACATAGCGGATTCTGGTGCGATAGCGGCGCGCCGCCTTGCTGCGCGAACACGGGCTAATCGTGCATAGCCCGGTGAGCGAACTGAATCTCGCCGATCCGCCGCTGATCCTGTCGCAGGACGCGCAGCCGTTCGATCTCGTCATCCTCAGTTGCAAGGCCTACGACCTGCCGGGCGCGATCGAGTCGTTCGCGCCCGCCGTCGGCCCGGATACTGCGATCCTGCCGCTGCTGAACGGCATGGCGCACCTCGACGCGCGCTTCGATCCCGCCAACGTGCTCGGTGGTCAGTGCTCGATCGCGGCAACCGTCAACCCGCAAGGCGAGATCGTCATGCATTCGATGGTGTTCGGCGAGCGCGCTGGCGGCCGTTTGTTGCGCGTCGAGGCCATCGAGGTGCAACTCGCCGATGCGGGCTTCGACCTCACGATCAGCGGAAGACGTGTTCCAGTCGATGTGGGACAAGTGGGTGTTCCCCGCCACGCTCGCGACCAGCACCTGCCTCATGCGCGCTCCGATCCGCGACATCCTCGCCGCGCCCGGCGGCGAGGAAATCTCTTCAAGCGCCTGTTCATGGAATGCGAAAACATCGCGGCGGACAACGATCATCCGCCGGGCGAGGCGACCATCTCGCGGGCGCGCTCGTTCTTCGGCGACCGCGAATTTCCGATGACCGCATTCATGTTGCGCGATTTGGAGAACGGCACGGCCATCGAGGCGGATCACATCGTCGGCGATTTGATCGCGCGGTGTCGCTCGAAGCTCGAAGGCGCGTTGATGCTCGAACTGGCCTATGCGCATCTGAAGGCCTACGAGTCGCGCCGGGCGCGCACGGCGTCGGGCGAGTAATTCTTCTTTTGTGGGTATCCGCGCTGCCGGAGATCGCTCCGGCAGCCTTTACACCGTTTCCGCCGTATCCAATTTCCGTTGCTCCGTAAAGCATTAAACACCTGTTTTATTCAACCTTGGAATCGATGCCAGTGATTTAGGCCGCTAAATTTAGCGCGTCTCGTTGTCTTGCTGAATCTTGATCAAGTTATTGAGTCGTAGCGATTCCAAATATTACGAAAATTGATAAATCGATATTGACTGGTATTGGGTTTGATTGAAAAATAAAAGCCAGGATGAGTTGTTTTAAATTCCAGTTTAGTTATGTCGCCTTGTGCGTCATGACGGAGTTTGTAACTCGTCTTTATCAATTTTAATTGGCCATTAGAAGGAATCACAGTATGACCAACGTAATCAAAAAATCGCTGTCGTGCTTTGCCGCTTCTGTCTGGTATCGCTGCGATGGTACTCTTTTCAGCAAATACGTTCGCCGCTGTGCCCGCGCTAAGCTGCCCAAGCGTCTCTGCAATCAAGCAGGCACCCGGCTCGCAGGGTGGATTCGTATACACGGCGTTGCTGCCCGATGGAAAACAGTGGATCGGCAAGAATATCCAGGCGGAGGCGGGTGATCTGAAGCGGGTCAAATTCAAGGAGGCGTGTATCATTAATGTGAAGAATTACGTTGCGTGTGATTACGCCATTCCGAAGCGAACAGGTGGTATGCGTATGACTCTGGAAAGCGCTGCCACGATCGAACCGATCGGCGTGACGTGGAACGATCAGCATCAACCGGATGGCGGCATATTGCCGCGTTGCGCAAGTCGCAAGGCATCGGCATGCACGTTTGCGATTAAATAATCATCAGTCGATAATCATTCAGGGCATGGATAATTGCATTTGCAGCGTTTGCTGATTAACCGACCCGATGAGAAGCCATGAAACGGCATAAATGTAGTCTCAAGGCTTTTTTCGTTTGGGAGCAATCCACGCGCGAGCGAGTGATCGGCGCGTTTTCTTTCAACGTGCTGTCGCACCGCGTTATAGCTGGAACGCTTGGAACGCGGCGTCACGCGCGGTACGCTCTCGATTTTTACGTGTCACGATCGACCGTCCGAGCACATGGCCCACGATCCCACGTCGACCGACTCCCCAGCGCGCCCGCGCATCGCGGAAATTTTCACCGGCTTTCTGACGCTCGGGCTGATCGCCTTTGGCGGCGCGCTGCCGCTTGCGCGCCGGGAGATCGTCGAGCGCCGCAAGTGGCTCGACGCCGACGAGTTCACCGATCTGCTCGGCCTCTGCCAGTTCCTGCCCGGCGGCAATGTGATCAATCTGTCGTGCGATCGGCATGCGTTTTCGCGGCGTGCCCGGCGTGCTTGCGGGCTTGCTCGGGCTGATCGCCGGGCCGTCGCTGATCATGATCGGGCTGGGCGTGATCTATCAGCGCACGCATCAGGACCCGCGCATCGCGCATCTGTTTGCGAAGCTCGCGGCGGCGGCCGGCTTGCTCGTCGTGATGTCGGTCAAGATTCTGCTGCCGTTGCGCAAGAAGCCCGAGGCGGCCGTGATTGCCGCGCTGATGTTCGTCGCCATCGCGTTTCTGCGCACGCCGCTGTTGCCATCGATGCTCGTGTTCACGCCCATCTCCGTGCTGATCGCCCGCAAGGTGGGACGATGAAAGACACGCTGCTTTCGCTGTTCGGCATCTTCAGCCAGATCTCGCTGCTCGCGTTCGGCGGCGGCAACACCATTCTTCCGGAGATGCAGCGGCAGGCCGTCGAAGAGTGGGGGGCCCCACTGCCTTACGGCAGCGGGGCCCCCCGAAGAACGCAACATGCGACTTTCACCGCATTGCGCTCGAGCACAGC
>LFJI01000248.1 GCA_001235855.1 Candidatus Burkholderia brachyanthoides | reverse complement strand
CTTGAATTCAACCGTCACGATGCGGCTCATACACCACTCTTGACGTTAGCTCACCGTCGAAGCACGGGAATCTCACTGAAAGAATAAAGGGGCACGCATGGGCATTGGCGTCATCATCATCGGCGACGAGATTCTGTCGGGGCTTCGCACGGACAAGCATCTGCCGAAAGTCATCGAACTCTTGAGCGCGCGCGGTCTGTCGCTCGATTGGGCCGAGTACGTCGGCGACGATCCGGCGCGCATCACCGCGACGTTGGCGCGCACGTTCGCGTCGGGCGATATCGTGTTTTCCACGGGTGGCATCGGCGCGACGCCGGACGATCACACGCGGCAATGCGCGACCAAGGCGCTCGGTGTGCCGCTGGAACTGCATCCCGAAGCGGCAGGCATCCCGAAGCGGCGGAACTGATTCGCGAGCGTATCCGCGATACGGCGCAACAGGCGGGCAAGCCGGTCGAACTGGAATCGCCCGAGAACCTGCATCGGCTGAACATGGGCACGTTTGCGCAGGGCGCGCACATCATTCCGAACAGTTACAACAAGATTCCGGGCTTTTCCGTCGGCGATCATCACTTCGTGCCGGGCTTTCCGGTAATGGCGTGGCCGATGATCGAGTGGGTGCTCGACAACCAGTACGCGCATCTGCATCACGCGACGCCGCACATCGAGCGTTCGCTGCTGGTATTCGGGTTGCCGGAATCGCGCATCACGCCGTTGATGGTGCAAATCGAACGCGATTTCGAAGGCGTGCGGGCGTTCAGTCTGCCGAGCCTCGGCGATCCGGCGCGCGGGACGCTGTATGCGCGCTTACATATCGATCTCGGTGTGAAGGGCGACCCTGAGCAGGCGAACGCCGCGTTCGAGGTACTGCGCCAGGGCGTGCTCGAACTGGGCGGCGAAGTGGTGGATGTGCCGGCGGAGGAAGCCAAGTGATCGTGCTGGAAGTGATCGCGACGACGGTTGTGGATGCGCGTGCCGCCGAGCGGGGCGGCGCGAATCGGCTGGAGCTGATCACGGCGATGGGCGAGGGCGGACTGACGCCGAGCATCGGATTGATCGAAGCGGTGACCGAGGCGGTCAGCATTCCGGTGAGCGTGATCGTGCGGCCGCACAGCCGGTCCTTCGTCTAGGATGCCGACGACTAAGCGGTGATGCTGCGCGACGTCCGCGCGATAGCGAAGACGCGCGCAAATGCGATCGTAATCGGCATGTTGAATGCGGACGGCGACGTCGACACCGACGGCCTCGCACGCGCGATCGACGCCGCCGATGGCAAGCCGCTGACGTTCCATCACGCATTCGACCGAGGCACGCGACTTGAGTGCGGCATTCGATACGCTGTTGCGCTTCGAAGCGGTGACCAACGTGTTGACGTCGGGCGGAAAGCCTTCGGTGCTGGAAGCCGAGGCAGTGATCGCGAAACTCGTCGAGCAGTCGGATGGCGCGCGCTGCACGGTGCTGGCGGGCGCGGGCCTCACAATCGATGCCGTCGCGCTTTTCGTCGCGGCGACGGGCGTGCGCGCGGTGCATTTCGGCTCGGGCTTGCGCTTCGACGGAAAAGGTCGATGAGGCGCGGGTCAGGCGCGCGCGAACTGCTGGACGCGCGTTAAACCCCCACCCACGGCAAGCCACGAAAGCACCATCCCGATACCGTTTTCCGATGCCCTTGGGCATCCTTGTCCCCTTCGAACCCTTCCAGCAGGTCATAAGCCTGTTCGAACCCTTCTTTCTGTGCGACCACTGCCGCGAGCTTCGAGCGCGCGGCGCTGCGGCACAGAAAAAGAACCGGCGTATCTGGGGTGGCAACCTGTCGTATTTGTTGGATAAACTCGTCGTTCGGCACGGGGCCGGGGTAGCGAATCCACTCAACATGCGAGTACTGCACCTGATCGATTGCCGGACGGCCCACCCAGTCCAGTTCCGCACGGGTGCGCACGTCGATCAGGCGCACGCGCGGATCGAGTTGCAGCAATTCGAAGGCTTCCGCGGGGGCGAACGCGCCCGCGTAGGTCAGCGAGTTCTGGGCGGCGCGGTCGACGGCCTGCTTGTAGATCTGTTCGAGCGTGCTCATGGCACGATAGTCTCCGTGAAAGCGCAAGCAACTATTCTAGCTTGGCGGTCGCCACAGGTTTTCGGAAACAGGGTGAGCACAATTTTGGTGCGTAAAGTGGCAGATGCACGAAAACTGTGCGGGCGTCAGGCAGGCTAGTGGGACACGCACCTAAATAGTGCATTCCGATCGGGAGGCGAATCACAAGCCGCCCTGCAACACGAAGTCGTTTCACTCAAAACGCGCGCTGCTTCAATTGCTTAGGTGCGATGTTGGTGCGCTTGGCGCGGAAGCTGCTTTTTGATCCTCGATTGGTGTAGGTGGTCGAATTGGTCGAGTCGGCGAAGCGATTCGCCGACTTTTGTTAATCAGGAGATAGAGGTAATGAGTAAAACCATGGCCGACGTCATGCAACTCGTCAAGGACGAGGACGTCAAGTTCGTCGATTTCCGTTTCACCGACACGCGCGGCAAAGAACAACACGTTTCCATGCCGGTTTCGGCATTCAATGAAGATAAATTTGAAAGCGGCCACGTTTTCGATGGTTCGTCCATCGCCGGCTGGAAGGGCATCGAAGCGTCGGACATGCTGCTGCTCCCGGACCCGGACACCGCGTTCATCGACCCGTTCTATGAAGAGTCGACCGTCGTGCTGACCTGCGACGTGGTCGAGCCGGCCAACGGCAAGGGCTACGAGCGCGACCCGCGTTCGCTCGCCAAGCGCGCGGAAGCCTATCTGAAGAGCTCGGGCCTGGGCGACACCGCCTACTTCGGTCCGGAGCCGGAATTCTTCATTTTCGACTCGGTGCAGTGGAAGACGGACCAGTCGGGCTGCTTCGTGAAGATCGGTTCGGAAGAAGCGCCGTGGTCGTCGGAAAAGGAATTCGAAGGCGGCAACACGGGTCACCGTCCGGGTACCAAGGGCGGCTACTTCCCGGTCGCGCCGGTCGACACGTTCCAGGACATGCGTTCGGAAATATGTCTGCTGCTCGAGCAGATCGGCATTCCGGTCGAAGTGCATCACCACGAAGTGGCGGGCCAGGGCCAGAACGAAATCGGCACCAAGTTCTCGACGCTGGTTCAGCGCGCGGACTGGCTGCAGCAGACCAAGTACATCGTCCATAACGTGGCGCACACGTACGGCAAGACGGCGACCTTCATGCCGAAGCCGATTGTCGGCGACAATGGTTCGGGCATGCACGTCCACCAGTCGATCTGGAAGGACGGCACCAACCTGTTCGCGGGTAACGGCTATGCCGGTCTGTCGGAATTCGCGCTGTTCTACATCGGCGGCATCATCAAGCATGCGCGCGCGCTGAACGCGATCACGAACCCGGGTACGAACTCGTACAAGCGTCTCGTGCCGCACTTCGAAGCGCCGGTGAAGCTGGCTTACTCGGCTCGCAACCGTTCGGCATCGATCCGTATTCCGCACGTGAGCAACCCGAAGGGCCGCCGTATCGAAACGCGCTTCCCGGATCCGCTCGCGAATCCGTACCTGTGCTTCTCCGTGCTGATGATGGCGGGTTTGGACGGCGTGCAGAACAAGATCCATCCGGGCGAAGCTGCAGACAAGAATCTGTACGATCTGCCGCCGGAAGAAGACGCGAAGATCCCGACCGTGTGCGCAGGCCTCGACCAGGCACTTGACGCGTTGGACGGCGATCGCGAGTTCCTGACGCGGGGCGGCGTGTTCACGGATTCGATGATCGATGCGTACATCGAACTGAAGACGAACGAACTGCAGCGTTATCGCATGGCGGTGCATCCGGTCGAATTTGAGATGTACTACTCGCTGTAAGCAGCAGGCCACGCATGCATGTCGCGCGTCTCGTCGATAGAAGTCGGATCGGGCGCGCGGCGCATGTTTCGCGATTAAAAAAGGGACGGCGTGCCGTCCCTTTTTTAATCGCGACTTCGACGCAGCATGCGTCACGAATCAAGAAGATCGGTTCGACGAACGACCTCACTGATTGCCGATGGTGCTAAAGAATCTCATCAAGGTGCGCCGTGGCCACGCCGATTCGCTTTCCGACGACACGCAACTCGCCGAGACCGGTTTGCTGCCGGGACTCGAAGCGCTGCCCACGGTGGTGCTCGTCCTCGACATGCGCAACCTGAAGATCGCCTACGCGAACCCTTCGGCGGAGCAGATGCTGGAGATGTCGCGCAAGCAGTTGACGCAGACCAACTGGCCCGAACTCTTCGCCAATTCGGATGAACTGGCGACGACCATCGCATCGATCGCGGAGAACCGCTTCAACGCGACGCGGTTCGACGCCGTGCTCGAGCGGCCGGGGCGCGAACCAGTACATGTGCATGCGATCGTCGGCTATCTCGAAGCGGCGATCGACTACGTGCTGCTCGAACTCTTCGAGAACGAGCGTTACCTGCGCTCTGATCGCGAGGAGCACATTCACGATCTGACGGCGGTCAACAAGCAGTTGATCCGCAATCTCGCACACGAGATCAAGAATCCGCTCGGCGGCATTCGCGGCGCGGCGCAGTTGCTCGAATTCGAACTCAACACGCGCGAACGCGACGAATTGCGCGAGTACACGCAGGTCATCATCAAGGAATCGGACCGGCTGCAGACGCTGGTCGATCGCTTGTTGGAGCCGCACCGGCATCCGCATATCGTGGGCGACGTGAACATCCACGAAGTCTGTGAGCGCGTGCGCGCCGTGATTCTCGCGGAGTTTCCGCGCGGCCTCACCATCGAGCGCGATTACGACGTCAGCGTGCCCGACCTGCGCGGCGACAAGGAGCAGTTGATCCAGGCGCTGCTCAACATCGTGCGCAACGCAGCCGAGGCGCTCAAGGAGCGCATCTCGCAAGGCGATGCGAAGGTCGAACTGCGCACGCGTATCGCGCGCAAGGTGACGATCGGCAAGAAGCTGCACAAACTGGCATTGGACTTGCATATCACTGACAACGGTCCGGGGATTCCCAGTGAAATCCGCGCCCGGATTTTCTTTCCGCTGGTGTCGGGGCGGGAAGACGGCAGCGGTCTGGGTCTTACGCTCGCGCAATCGTTCGTGCATCAGCACGATGGATTGATCGAAGTGGAAAGCCGGCCGGGTTGTACCGAATTCGCGATTTTGCTGCCATTTGGTAGCTGACGAGGTAGCTGTGAGCTAAAGTCAGAAGTGGTGTACGGGGGAGTTGAGGCGGGAAATTGAAGGCGG
>LFJI01000247.1 GCA_001235855.1 Candidatus Burkholderia brachyanthoides | reverse complement strand
CTTGAATTCAACCGTCACGATGCGGCTCATACACCACTCTTGACGTTAGCTCCACTCGTGCTTAATGTTTGCGGATTCCTTTTGCATCTCGATGCATGCGCGGCGCTTAGTGCTTAAACATCAAGCGGTGATGGCCTTGATTAAAATATCGCTCATGAATTCAAGCGCTCATTCCATCGATTTCAACGCGCCGTCCGAGCAAGTCGCGCGTGCGCTGATCGGCGCGATCGTCACCGTGGATGGGGTCGGCGGACGGATCGTCGAAACCGAAGCGTACGACCGCGAAGATCCCGCCTCGCACAGCTACTCCGGACCCACACCCCGCAACGCGGTCATGTTCGGACCGCCCGCGCATGCGTATGTGTATCGCTCGTACGGCATTCACTGGTGCCTCAACTTCGTATGCCGCGAAGCGAGTCACGGCGCGGGAGTCTTGATACGCGCGATCGAACCGCTGACGGGTATCGATGCGATGCGCCAACGGCGTAGACTCGAACCGCTCAAGCTCTTGTGTTCGGGACCGGGACGCGTAGCGCAGGCGCTCGATATCACGCATGCGAACAACGGCATGTCGCTGCTCGAAGCGCCCTTTCATATCGAGCCGCCCGAAGAGGCATACGACATCGTGTGCGGACCGCGCACAGGCATCACCAAGGCAATGGATGTGCCGTGGCGTTTCGGGCTTGCCGGATCGAAGTTCTTTAGCAAGCCCTTTCCTAAAACCTAGCGCTTTTCTTTAGCGCTTAGTCCGCCGGACGGAGCTTCTTCACTTCGTCGTCGGTGGGCTGAACGCTTGCGCCATCGACATAACGGAAGGATGTCATCACGCCCTTGCCGTACTTGAGCGCGGTGACGCCGACATACGCGCCCATCGTCAATTGATTGTCCTGCTTGCGATAGACGATAGGACCGAACGGCGTATCGACCGGCAAGCCCTTGAAAGCGGCGGCGAGCTTGTCGGGATCGGTCGTGCCGGCTTTTTTGATGCCGTTGGCAAGCGACATCATCGCGCTGTAGCCGACTACCGAGCCCAAGCGCGGATAGTCATGATACTTCGCTTCATAAGCGGCGACGAACTGCTTGTTGGCGGCCGTGTCGATCGAATACCATAGATAGCCCGTAACGATCCAACCGGTGGGCGCTGCTTCCGCACCAAGCGGATCGAGATAATCCGGCTCGCCTGTCAGCAGCAACACGACCTTGCGGTCCTTGAACAGCCCGCGCGTGTTTCCTTCCCGCACGAACTTGCCGAGTTCCGAACTGAACAGCACGTTGAAGATGGCATCGGGCTTCGCATCGGCGAGTGCCTGCGTGACCGCGCCCGCGTCGATATTGTTGAGCAGGGTGGCCTGCTCGGTGACGAACTCGACGTCGGGCTGCGCGGCCTTCAACAATCGTTTGAAGGTGGCCACCGCGGACTGTCCGTACTCATAGTTCATCGTAGTTCGGATAGACCAGCGCCCAACGCTTCTTCTTGAGCTTGGCGGCCTCGGGCACGAGCATCGCGACTTGCATGTAAGTCGATGGCCGCAGGCGGTACGTGTACTTGTTGCCGTCCTGCCAAACGATCTTGTCGGTCAGCGCTTCGGCTGCGAGAAAGAAGATGCGCCGCTGCTTCGCGTAGTCAGCAAGCGCGAGGCCCGTGTTCGACAGATAGCCGCCGAACAGCAGCTTCACTTGTTCGCGTGTGACGATCTCTTGCGCGACGCGCACCGTATCGCCCGGATTGCCGTTGTCGTCGCGCGAAACGACTTCGAGCTTGTTGCCGTTGACGCCGCCCGCCGCGTTGATCTGATCGAGCGCCAGATTCCAGCCGTTTGCGGTACGGCATGAGAAACGCTGGCACCACTTTATAGCTGTTGATCTCGCCGATCTTGATGGTGTCGGCGTGGGCCGCGAAGCTCACGCTCGCGGCAATGGCGCAGAGGGTCAGGCGCATCGTCGTGCCTGCACGGTGGGTCATGGGTCACGCTCCTTGATCGTTGCTTGGTTTTGAGGCGCGCGCCATCGTCGGCAACGAAATCGCGCATCGCGCCCGCATGGCGCACCTGTCCTTTTTCCAGCACATAGACGTGGTCGCTCACCCGTTCGGCGAAATGCAGATTCTGCTCGGAAAGCAGGATCGAGATGCCTGCACGTTTCAGTTCCAAAATCATATCGGCCATCTTCTCGACGATCACGGGCGCCACGCCTTCCGACGGTTCATCGAGCAGGACGAGACGCGGATTGCCCATCAGCGTGCGCGAGACCGTGAGCATCTGCTGCTCGCCACCGCTCATGCGCGACGCACGGCGCTCGCGCATCTCGCCCAGGTTCGAGAACACGCGGAACAGTTTTGTTTTTCCGGCGTCCACGACGGCGCGCCTTCGAGCGGCGATCCTCGGGCACATACCCCAGCCCGCTGCACGCGATACGATGCGCCGGCCACGCACCGATGCGCTCGCCCATGAGCACGATCTCGCCCGACTTGCGCGGCACCATGCTCATAATGGCTTTCATCGTCGTGGACTTGCCCGCGCCGTTCGGTCCGATCAACGCAAACAGCTTTGCCCGCCTCGAGTTCGAACGAGACGCCGTTGACCGCCTTCACGCCGTCGAATGACTTCTACAAGGCTTCGATACGCAGCAGGCTCATTCGGCCTCCAGCGAACCGGTCACGCACGAAGCCCGCGATGCCCTGCGGAAACGCCATCACCAGCAGCAGAATGGCCGTGCCCAATAGCGCCAGCGCCTGCCAGTAGTCGGTCTGCCACGCGACGGTGTCTTGCAGCCACGTGAAAAGCGCCGCGCCAACCAGCGGCCCGACCAGCGTCTGGATGCCGCCCAGCAGGACCATCACGAGACCATCGACGGAACGCGCGACACTGGTCACATCGGGCGATATGTTGCCCTTCGAAAACGCATAGAGCGATCCCGCGAGGTCGCACACCGACGCGGTGGCAGCGAACGCGACCCATTGCACGCGCGCCACGTCGACGCCGATCGCCTCGGCGCGCAAGGGCGAATCGCGGCCCGCGCGCATCGCGAGGCCGAGCGGTGCGCGCGGGCCGCAACAGCCACACGCCCGCGAGACCCAACGCAAGCGTGACGTAGTAGTAAGCGGCCGGCGACGACATCCACGGCGCGTGGCCACAGACCGAGTGGAAGAGCGCCGCGCCGTATGCGCCCAGCCCGAAATACGCCGCATGACCGAACAAATGCATGCCGCCCGACCCCATGATGAAGTGCAGGTTCGCGGCGAACAGCGCGGCGATCATGATCTCGACCATCAGCACGGGCATGTAGGGAAAGGCATCGGCAAGAAGCGGTGCAAACGCGAGCAACAGCACGACGGCGCAGGCGATGAGCTTGCCGCGCCGCGTGAAGGGACGCAAAGGCGTATCGGCGGATGCGGCATGGCGTGCGATGGCTTGCGCGCGGTCGAACAGGCCCCCCCACGGACGCAGCACGAGCACGACTGCCATCACGACGAACTCCGCGACCAGCGTGAACTTCGACAAGGAGAAGTCCATGCCGAACATCGACACGTGTCCGATGCCGATACACAGCGCCTTGATCTCCGCGATCAGCAGCGCGACTAAAAACGCGCTGGGAATCAAATCCATGCCCCCCGACCACCACGACCACGAACGCGTTGCCGATGGTGTCGAGATCGAGCGACAGGTTCGCCGACATGCGCGGCATCTGCAATGCGCCGCCGAGTCCCGCCAGAAACGCGCCGACGAGGGAACACGCCGGTAAAGAGCCATGCCTGATTCACGCCGAGCGCGCCGAACATTTCACGGTCGATGCTCGCGGCACGCACAAGCGTGCCCCAGCGCGTGCGTGCCAGTGCGTACGCTAATAAATAGCGATAAATAGCGCCGCCAGCACCAGCGGACCGATTGCGATCAGTGCGAGATCGTAAGCGGGCAACGCGTGGCCGAGCCGTTGCACCGCACCCGCGAGATGCAGTGCGCGCGGGCCGAACTTTGTCCTCCGGTCCCCAGATATAGAGAGAGCGCAGCATCGCGAAAGATCAGCACGAGTGCAAAGGTGGCAAGCAGATGAAACAACTCGGGCGCGCGGTAGATGCGCCCGAGCACGCTCACTTCGATCGACGCGCCCAATGCGCCGATCACCAGCGCCGCACCGAGCACGGACGCCCAGAGAACCCCGCCACACTCGCGCCGAAGCGGCTGGTGAAGCTATAGGCAACGTACACGCCGAGCATATAAAAAAAAGAAAAGCGAGCCATGCGCGAAGTTGACGATGCGTGTGACGCCGAAGATGAGCGACAGGCCGGAGGCGACGAGAAAGAGCGCGCAGGCATCGGCTAAGCCGTTGACGAGCTGGACGAGAAAGTTGGCGAACATCGGCTGACGCGCGGCGCGGGTGCTAAAGAGCCGACATTATCGGCGATATGCTCCACGAGCCTTGCCGCGCGCTCAAAATACCTCGAGGAAAACACGTCTTGACGCCTTTAACGACTCGTTTATGCTCCTTGTAGGGAAATTGTCGGCATCCGGCAATCCCTTATCGCAGTTCAATCTCGCCAAACGAGTGCAATCGTGAGAGTCCAAGGCCCTCTGGTCAAGCGGAGCACACGCTCCTGCGCCAATCGCTGCGGCATGCATCCCGACCAAAGCCGCGTAACGCCGATCTTCATCATCCTGTCACGCCGCAGCGTGCGACGCCGCAATGTCGCCGCCCGCGCGTTCATCGCCGTACATTGCGTCGGTGCGGCGTCGCTGCTGCCGTAGCGCCTCCTTTCGTTTCCTCTTCCCTTGCTGGCTGACAAGTCCGCGCGCTTGCGTGCGTGATCCGGTTCGTCTTCTTCTTTCGCGCCTTTTGTATCCAAACGAAGGCCGTGGGCATGCTCGTCTGCTCGTCATATGGCCGCCCTAAAGCAATCAAAGAACCGAGAAAACTCAAATGGAACGTATCGACGAATTCCTGCGAAAACATCACATCACCGAAATCGAGGCGACCATTCCCGATATGATGGGCACCGCGCACGGCAAGATTATTCCGCGCAGCAAGTTCGAATCCGGTGAAGCCATGCGCCTGCCGCAAGCCGTGATGATGCAGACCGTCACCGGCAACTATCCCGACGACGGCACCTTTAGCGGCATCACCGATCCCGACATGATCTGCGTGCCCGATCCGGCTACCATTCGCCTCATTCCTTGGATGACGGACCCGACCGCGGTCGGGTAGGAACCGTGCATTGCCGCACTATTCCCCCTAAGAACCGCACGTG
>LFJI01000246.1 GCA_001235855.1 Candidatus Burkholderia brachyanthoides | reverse complement strand
GTCTTCGCATCCGCTTCGAACGCCGATCTGACATTCACGAAGCATTCCTCAAACTTTTACAGACTCGAAGCGCGCCTGACGCCCTCGCGCGCCATGCAGCTCGCCGTGCCGGTGGTCGCCGCCTTGCGACGCTCGTCATCGGCTTCCTGATTTTCAGCGTGGTCGGACAGGACCCGCTGCGCGCCATGCACGCGTTCTTCATCGAACTGTTGTCGAGCGTGAACGGCTGGTCGGAACTGTTGTTGTGCCTGATCGGGCTGGGCCTGGCGTTCGGCTATCGCGCGAACATCTGGAACATCGGCGCGGAAGGGCAAATGCTGCTGGGCGGCATCTTCGCGGGCTGCATCGCCATCCATTTCGGCGATGCGTCCGGATGGTGGACACTGCCACTGATGATGCTCGGCGGCATGGGCACGCGCATCAACGCGTCCGTGTTCCTGGCGGTGATCGCGATTCCGTGCATCTGGCTGTTCATGCGCAAGAGTTTCGCGGGCTTTCGGATGAACGTCGGCGGACTCGCACCGCTGGCCACGCGCTACGCGGGCTTCTCCGATAAAAAGACCATCTGGACCTCGCTGCTGTTCTCGGGTGGCCTCGCGGGATTCGCGGGCATGGGCAAGGTGGCGGGGCCGATCGGACTAGCTTCAGGCGGGCTGGTCGCCGGGTTACGGCTTCACGGCGATCATCGTCATGTTCGTGGGACACCTGCATCCTATCGGTATCGTGCTGGCCAGCCTCCTGATGGCGCTGCTGTTCGGCTTTCTCACCATCACCATGCTCGCGAATCAGGTCGCCACGGGCCTGTCGCTGACCATCTTCGGCATCGGCTTCTCGGCGTATGTCGGCAAGCCGTACACGTCGGCCGCGGTGCACGCGACCATCGACGTAATGCCGATTCCCGCGCTCTCGAAGATTCCCGTGCTCGGCCCGGCGATTTTCTCGCTCGACCCGCTTGGGTACATCGCGTTCCTGATGTTCATCATGATCGGCTGGTTCCTGTACAAGACGCGCGCGGGTCTCGTGCTGCGCTCGGTCGACAAGTCGCCTGCGGTGGCGCATTCAGTCGGCTTCCCGGTCGTCGGTATGCGCTACGGCGCGACGCGGTTCGGCGGCGCGATGGCGGGCGACTACTGCACATCTGGCAGGAACAGCTCACCTCGGGACGCGGCTGGATCGCGCTCGCGCTGGTCGTGTTCGCCTCGCCACCTGGCGTCCGGGGCGTCTTCTGATCAGCGCGCTATTGTTCGGCGCGGTGATGGCGCTGCAGTTTTACGCGCAGGCCATCGGCGTGCCGGTGCCCACGCAGTTCCTCGCGATGCTGCCCGTATATCGCGACCACCGTCGTGCTGCTGATGCTGATCTCGCGTGACCCGAACACCCATCAAGCTCAACGCGCCCGCATCGCTCGGCAAGCCGTTCTTCGTGGCGAGCTGATTCATCGCGCGCGGTGTTGTTCCGAAACAGCAGCGCGCGCGGCAAACGCCCGAGCCGGTTCCGTTCCGATTTTTGACGAACGAAACTGGTGCACGGCACAAAAGTTTTTTTGGCTCTAGAAACGACATTGACCAGGAGAGAAACACAATGAATAAATCATGGCTGAAGGCGATCACGGCAACCGTCGCACTGTCCCCCACCGTTGCCGCGCTGAGCGCGCAGGCGGCGGATGCGCCGGGCGTCGCCTTCGTCTACCTCGGTAATCCGGGCGATGCGGGCTGGACCTTCGCGCACGACGCCAGCAGCAAGGAAGGAAGCCGAAGCGAAGTACGAAGATCAAGATCACGCGCGTGGAAAACGTGCCTGAATCGGCCGATTCGGAACGCGTGTTCCGCGATCTCGCCAACAAGGGCAACAAGGTAATCTTCGGCATGAGCTTCGGCTATCAGGACTTCCAGCTCAAGGTCGCGAAAGACTTTCCGGACACGATTTTCCTGACCGTCACCGGCTACAAGAAGGCCAAGAACTTCGGCACCTACGACGTTCGCATGTATCAGGGCGCGTATCTCGCGGGCGTCACGGCCGGTTACGTGACCAAGACCAACACGCTCGGCTTCGTGGCCTCGGTGCCGATCTCCGAAGTGGTGCGCAACATCAACGCATACACGATGGGCGCGCGCTCGGTGAATCCGAAGATTCACACCAAGGTCATCTGAATCAGTAGCTGGTTCGATCAGGGCAAGGGAAAGCAGGCGGCGGAAACGCTGATCGGCCAGGGCGCCGACGTGCTCCTGCAGAACACGGACTCCAATGCGACGCTCAACACCGCCAACGAAAAGCACGTGTACGCGTTCGGCTGGGATTCGAACATGAAGAAGTTCGGCCCGAATGCGCACCTGGGCTCGGTCATGGCGCACTGGGGTGTCTACTACAATGCCATGATCCAGCAAGTGCTCGACGGCAAGTGGAAGAACGATCCGGTGTGGCTCGACATGCCGCAGAAGGCGGTCGATCTGGAAGACTTGAATAGCGGCGCGATTCCCGCCAACGCGATGAAGGCCGTCGCCGCCAAGCGTAACGAACTGCATTCGGGCAAGTGGGATGTCTTCACCGGCCTGATCAAGGATCAGACCGGCGCCGAAAGGTCGCGGCCGGCAAGACGCTGACCGATCCGGAACTGCAGCGCATCACTGGTACGTGGAAGGCGTGGACGGCTCGCTGCCGAAGTAAGCACGCCCGCCGGGATGTAAAAAACGCGCCTCGTGGCAATACGAGGCGCGTTTTTTTATTTTATGCAGTGGACAAATGGACAAATGCATCAATCGTCGATTCTCAGCCCAACCTTGATGGTCACCTGCCAGTGCAATATCTTGCCATCCTCGATGTGTCCGCGGGTCTCCGTCACTTCGAACCAGTGCATGTTGCGCAGCGTCTTCGCGGCCTTTTCCAGCGCGACGCGCACGGCGTCGTCGCTCGACTTCGTCGACGAGCCGGTGAGTTCGATCTGCTTGTAGACGTGTTCCGACATGATGTTCTCCTTATAGTGATGGCTGGTCGGCCGGTGGCGTCATGCATGCATTGCATCGAGCAAGCCCTGCGCCAAGCGGCGACCGGACGAGTATCCGCAAACACGAACTGCTGAAGGGAACAACAGCATTGCGCTTCCCATTGCGTTCTCCATTAAAGGCAGGAAAGCGCGGCGAGGAAACTGGGGAATGCGCGAAGCGACGCCGTTCCTCGCGCATCACGCGAAGAACGGCCTGCACGGCATGGGAATCAGCGGAGAGAAGATCAGCGCAGCGGACGCGAGGCGGCGTCGCCCGCATCCTGACGGCTGGTGCCGCGACGGCGGCGCGCAGAAACGGTCACGCCGAATTCGCTCAGAATCTGCGTCCGGGCGCAGCTCGCGAACACCAGGATGCCGAAGCCGTTGGCCTCGTACCAATAGCCTCCGTTCTCGAGGCCATCAAGCGGCTGCTCGAGCGCGTTCGTGATGGATTCGGCACAGCGCCGGTGAAGTTCGTCGATCGCCGGGTAGGGCGGCTGTGCGCCTCGCACGCTGCACAGCAGGACGTCGAGCCCCGGCAGCACGTGCGCGTACAGCACGGGCTCGTCCTGCGCGCGGGCACGCGCAATCTTGGTGTCGATCTGGCCGAACGGCTTGAAATGCCGTAGCACGGCGAGAAAAGATTCGTCGCCATCAGCCTTCACGCGTTTACGCTTTTTCGGGAAGGACATAAAAACTCGCCTGAAAAAGATTTGCAAAAAACGCAGCGTCCTCATGCGGTCACTCCCGTCTTGCGTGCCGCACGTCGATCTTTTATAGCGCATCGATGTGATCAGGTCACGGTGATTCGCGGCATTCGAACGCACGACCGGTTATTCACCGGCGCGTCTCCTGGCGCACGAATCGTGCCGTCGACCTTTGGGCGGCCCGCTTGGCATCCCCTCTGAGCTTCTGTCTCAATAATAGTCCTGCTTAACCCTGCACGAACAGCCTCTGTGAAGAAAAAAGCGGCCGTGCACACGAAAAAAACGCTGCATACGAACACGGACCCGTGCTCGCGGGATGGGTTCCGTTGGAAATTCGCAGTCTATACCAGCCCAAAATGTGCAGAGCTTGTGAAGCGGCATAGTCACTTGTGAAGCTTCGTGACACGATCCGAGCGATGCGCACCGCCATCATGCAAACGGCCGGCGCGCACGTTTTTACGCGTACTCAGACGCGCGGCGACTTCTTCAACTCGTCGCGAATCTCGCGCAGCAGCACATCTTTCGGCGGCGCAGCCGGTGCGGGCGCGGCTTCGGCCGGCTTGCGCAGATTGTTGATGAACTTGATCACCACCATGATGAACGAACCGTAGCCGAGCACGGCCACGCCCGCAGGTCCTTGTACGACTCGGGATTGGGGTGCGGACGAAAACTTGGACTACCTGGAGGTAGTTCATGTACTCGTATGAAGACCGTCTTCGAGCGGTTCGGCTCTACTTCTACTTAAAGTTGTACTACTACAAGGGCTTCCCCGTCGGATGCAAACCCGACGTGGTGATGTTGCTTCTTGCTGCGCTGCTCCGCGGTGTAGGTGAGAAGGTGAAGGACTGCGGTACTACAAGGTCATATTGGACCAAGGTCCGGACCCTGATGAAAGGAAAGACGCGCGCGAAGGCCTCATTCAGATATCGGGATTCGATTCCCACAATTTTAATCAGGTACGCTCCGCGCGGGCCCAACCCGCTTCACATCACCGCTGGCAGTGCAAAGTGATCCTTTATCCTGTCGCTGGATTCATGGGTTCCCTGCATGAGGATTCAAAGGATGGGCGCAGCGCGTCACGCTGCCACGGGTTCGTGCCTGAAGTCGTTGCCATATTTCAGAATTGCCCAAGCCATCCGCGCGTTTTTGGCCACGATGGCGATTGCCGCCCGCCAGTAACCACGGCGCTCCACCCAGTTGCGAATCCATCTACTGAGCCGGTCTTGCTTGTCGCCCAGATTGGCCATTACTGCACGGGCGCCCACGATCAGCAGACTGCGCAAATATGAATCGCCTGCTTTCATGATACTGCCCAGCCGAGCCTTTTGCCGCCACTGCTGTGTTGCCCAGGAGTCAGCCCAAGCCACGCTGCAACCTGTCGGCCATTCCGAAATTCATGCGCAGCACCAATGCTAGCGAGCAAAGCGCTGGCCGTGGTTGGGCCGATTCCGCGCAATTGCATCAGTCGTTTGCTGCGCTCGTCTTCGCGGGCGATCTCGCCAATCGCGCGGTCGTATTCGCCTATTCGGTCCTTGATCTCGCCAGCATGCTCCAACAAATCGCTAATA
>LFJI01000245.1 GCA_001235855.1 Candidatus Burkholderia brachyanthoides | reverse complement strand
ACCCGCATGCCGGATGGTGTGGCAGGGGGACAGCCTCAGCGCCGTCCCCTATGCCAATCACGACGCCGAATCAATCGACCTCGATGATCTCCGGATTCGGACTACGCGGCGGCGACGGATTTTCGTCGAACGTGATCTGCACCTTGTCGTCAGCATCCACATCGATGTTCACGCGGCCCCCGTTAGTCAGCTTGCCGAACAGCAGCTCGTCGGCCAGCGCACGACGGATCGTGTCCTGGATCAGACGCTGCATCGGGCGCGCGCCCATCAGCGGATCGAAACCATGCTTGGCGAGATGCTTGCGCAGCGCGTCGCTAAACACCGCATCGACCTTCTTCTCGTGCAATTGGTCTTCCAGTTGCATGAGGAACTTGTCGACCACGCGCAGGATGATTTCCTCGTTCAGCGAACGGAAGCTGATGATCGCGTCCAGACGGTTGCGAAACTCCGGTGTGAACATGCGCTTGATGTCGGCCATTTCATCGCCCGACTCGCGACGCGACGTGAAGCCGATCACCGCCTTGCCCATCGCCTCGGCGCCCGCGTTCGTCGTCATGATGATGATGACGTTGCGGAAGTCCGCCTTGCGGCCGTTGTTGTCCGTCAGCGTGCCGTGGTCCATCACCTGCAACAGCACGTTGTAGATGTCCGGATACGCCTTCTCGATTTCGTCCAGCAGCAGCACGCAGTGCGGCTTCTTGGTGACGGCTTCGGTCAACAGACCACCCTGGTCGAACCCGACGTATCCCGGCGGCGCGCCGATCAGACGGCTCACCGCGTGACGCTCCATATATTCCGACATGTCGAAGCGCAGCAGTTCGATGCCCAGCGTGAACGCCAGTTGCTTCGCGACTTCGGTTTTGCCGACGCCGGTCGGGCCGGAGAACAGGAACGCGCCGATCGGCTTGTCCGTCTTGCCGAGACCCGCGCGCGCCATCTTGATCGATGCCGACAGCGCATCGATGGCCGGGTCCTGCCCGAACACGACGGCCTTCAGATCGCGGTCGAGCGTCTGGAGCTTGCTGCGGTCGTCCTGCGACACGCTCTGCGCCGGCACGCGCGCGATCTTCGAGATAATCTCTTCGATCTCGCTCTTGCCGATGGTCTTCTTCTGCTTCGACTTCGGCAGGATGCGTTGCGCCGCGCCCGCTTCGTCGATCACGTCGATCGCCTTGTCCGGCAGATGACGGTCGGTGATGAAACGTGCCGACAGTTCAGCGGCGGCCGACAGCGCGCCCAACGAATACTTCACGCTATGGTGATCTTCGAAGCGCGACTTTAGCCCGCGCAGGATCGCGACGGTCTGTTCGACGGACGGCTCGGTTACATCGACCTTCTGGAAACGACGCGAAAGCGCCGCGTCCTTTTCGAAGATGCCGCGATATTCCGTGAACGTGGTCGCGCCGATGCACTTCAACTGCCCCGACGACAACGCCGGCTTGAGCAGGTTCGATGCGTCGAGCGTGCCGCCCGAGGCAGCGCCCGCGCCTATCAGCGTGTGAATTTCGTCGATGAACAAAATGGCGTGCGGACGCTCTTTCAATTCCTTGAGCACCGTCTTCAGACGCTGTTCGAAGTCACCGCGATACTTGGTGCCCGCGAGCAGCGCGCCCATGTCGAGCGAATACACTTGCGCGTCGGCCAGGATGTCCGGCACTTCGCCCCGCGTGACACACCAGGCGAGACCTTCGGCGATCGCGGTCTTGCCGACGCCGGCTTCACCGACGAGCAGCGGATTGTTCTTGCGGCGGCGGCACAGCACCTGTACCACGCGCTCGACTTCCAGTTCGCGGCCGATCAGCGGATCGATCTTGCCGTCCTTGGCGAGCTGATTGAGATTCTGCGTGAACTGCGCGAGCAGCGTTTCCTTTTGCGCGGCGGCGTCTTCGGACTCCGGATTGGCTTCACTGTTCGCCTTGGCGGCTTCGCCGTTGCTCATCTTTGCGATACCGTGCGAAATGAAATTCACAACATCCAGCCGCGTGACGCCTTGCTGCTGCAGGTAGTACACCGCGTGCGAGTCCTTCTCGCCGAAGATGGCCACCAGCACGTTTGCGCCGGTCACTTCCTTCTTGCCGTTCGAAGTCGATTGCACGTGCATGATCGCGCGCTGGATCACGCGTTGGAAACCCAGCGTCGGCTGCGTGTCGACATCGTCCGTGCCGGGCACGGTCGGCGTGTTGTCGTGAATGAAATTGCGCAGGTTCTGACGCAAATCTTCAATATTGGCTGCGCAGGCGCGTAGCACTTCGGCCGCGGTCGGATTGTCCAAAAGGGCGAGCAAAAGGTGCTCGATCGTGATGAACTCGTGCCGCGCCTGACGGGCTTCCATAAACGCCATGTGCAGACTGACTTCCAGTTCCTGGGCAATCATGCTTCCTCCATCACGCACTGCAGCGGATGTCCCGCTTGCCGGGCATGGCTAACGACTTGCTCAACTTTGGTCGACGCAATATCTCGCGTGTAGACCCCACAAACTCCCCTCCCCTCGCGATGAACCTTCAGCATGATCTGCGTTGCAGTCTCACGGTCCTTATTGAAGTATTCCTGCACGACCATCACGACGAATTCCATCGGCGTGAAGTCGTCATTCAGCACCACCACTTTGTACATGGCCGGCTGCTTGAGCTTTTGCTCTTGCCATTCCAGTACCGTGCCATCCTGCTTGTTGGGATTAATCGCCATACACCCATTCTAAACAACACGGCGGCACGCGCAATCGCCGCTCCAGCACCCGACCGGCCGGTCGGGAATCTATTGCCGAAAAGCGTGTATTCGCGGGTACCGCCCACTGGATTCCGCCGCCGCCTCGATATCGGCGCGGCACGTTTGCACCTCGTCGAATCCAGTATCGCACAGCTTCAAAAAACTAAATGGAAGCCCTGACGGCATCTTCCCGATACCATACAAGTGAGACGATTATGCGACTTTTCAAGATACCCTGCTTGGGCGGGAACGCACACGCTAAGCAGGAGTTACCCTACAAATGTACAAATGTGGTCCATACAACGAGCATTCGGCTATCCCAAAAATTCCTTGACACTTGATTTAAGAGATTTAACAATCAAACAGGCACTTTTTCCGGGAGCCTCCGGGCAATGCCGTGGTGAGCTTGTGAGGAGGGGGCGGTCACATTGTGGGGTGGCCGTCGAGCTTTGAGCGTGCTCTGGTTGCGACGAGAGAGTTAGAGGGGAAGTACGAATGTCTACTGGTACGGTCAAGTGGTTCAACGACGCGAAAGGCTACGGATTTATCACGCTCGACGAAGGCGGTGAGGATCTGTTTGCTCATTTCTCGGCAATTCAAATGAATGGTTTCAAGACGCTGAAGGAAGGCCAAAAGGTCTCCTTCGAAATTGTCCAGGGACCCAAGGGCAAGCAAGCATCGAACATCCAGGAGGCGGCTTGACCGTTCGAACGCAACTAGTCTGCTAAGCCCGGCCTTTCGTGCCTGGTTTTTATGCCCGATTATCCGAGAATAGCCAGCAGAATACGCGGTTCATCGACACACTCAGTTCAGACAAAGCAAAACCCCCGAAAGACTTATGTCTTTTGGGGGTTTTTTGTTTGACGCGGTGAACCGGTGAGCGTCACATATTCTCGATCATCACCTCACCGAACGCCGAGCACGACACCTGCGTCGCGCCTTCCATCAGGCGCGCGAAGTCGTATGTCACGCGCTTCGACTGGATCGACTGTTCCATCGAATTGATCACGCGATCCGCTGCTTCCGTCCATCCGATGTGACGCAGCATCATTTCGGCGGAGAGAATTTCGGAACCCGGATTCACGTAATCCTTATCCGCATATTTGGGCGCGGTGCCGTGCGTCGCTTCGAAAATCGCCACGGAGTCCGACATGTTCGCGCCCGGTGCGATGCCCATGCCGCCCACCTGCGCCGCCAGCGTATCGGAGATGTAATCGCCGTTCAGGTTCAGCGTCGCGATCACGTCGTATTCTGCGGGGCGCGACAGGATCTGCGGCAGGAACGCATCGGCGATCACGTCTTTCACAATGATGTCGCCGCCCGTCTTCGGGTTCTTCACCCTCATCCACGGGCCGCCGTCGATCAGCTCGCCGCCGAATTCCTTCTGCGCCAACGCATAGCCATAGTCACGGAACGCGCCTTCCGTAAATTTCATGATGTTGCCCTTGTAGACGAGCGTGACCGAGCGGCGTTCATGGTCGACCGCATATTGAATCGCCTTGCGCACGAGACGCGCGTCGCTCGGCGACTGGGTGAAGACGCCGGGTGTGTATCCGGCCGGTCGGCTCGACGCGGACAGCGAAGGCCTGCTGCTCACCGACGACGGCGCATTGCAGGCGCGCATCGCCGAGCCGCCTCACAAGCTCGTCAAGCGCTACTGGGCGCAGGTCGAAGGTGCACCCGGCGACGACACGTGCTCGCGCGCCTGGCGAAGGGCGTCGATCTCGGCGACTACGTGACACGCCCGTGTCGAAGCGCTTTCGTGTCACAGGAAGACAGCGACCGGCTCTGGGCGTGCACGCCGCCCATCCGTTACCGCGCGGCGATTCCGACGACGTGGATCGAGCTCGCCATCAGCGAAGGCAAGAATCGGCAGGTCAGGCGCATGACGGCAGCGGTCGGCTATCCGACTTCGCGGCTCGTGCGGATCGCGGTCGGCGCGCTCGATCTGTTCTCACTCGATCTTGCGCCGGGCGAATGCGTCGAAGTCTCCGCACGCGCGCCGTGGCAAGCAGATGGCAAAACCCGTGACAAAGCACATCGTTGAATCGCATTCACCGATCGAGCGATCAAAAAATAGGCACGATGAATTGCCGCCGTTTAAACGTGGTGTCATCGACATGTGCATGAGCTGTGAGCGGGTTTAAAAAAATTTGTTCGGTTGCACGAATCTTCTTCGAATCGCGTCAACCGGCTCGAGCGACGATGCGTTAAGGACCTCAGATGCCGCGCAAAGTCATCCGGCATGAAGGACTAAGGCCTTTCGATTGCCTGTGCGCTCCAGGCCATTTGAAAGGTTAAAACGTTCACAGTGGAATCGAATCAATTTGTTCGAAATCACTGCAACCGAAAGGTGGATGGCTCTTTACCGACATGACTCAAGACCGGGTCGTTAAGGTTAAATCAACTCAACTCAAGCTGAGGATTCACAGATGAACAAACTGATCGCTGCTCTCGTCGCTGGCCTGTTCGCAACGGCTGCTTTCGCTCAAGAAGCTTCGGCACCGGCTTCGGCACCGGCTTCGGCACCGGCTTCGGCACCGGCTTCGG
>LFJI01000244.1 GCA_001235855.1 Candidatus Burkholderia brachyanthoides | reverse complement strand
AAATGTGTCACCCCTGTCCTGACACACCTGTTACCCATGTCTCCGGTCTGTACACTCGCTGACATCGACGGTCGACTTGCCGTTGCCGCCCGACGGCGGAAAAGGCGGCACGACATAATCGAAGAAGCCGTCGTTCTCGTCGTAGTTGATTAGAAGCGCGGTCTTGCTCCAAAGGTCCGGGTTCGACGTGAGCACCTGCAACACCTGATCGATGTACCACGCGCCGTAGTTCGCCGGCCAGTTCGGATGCTCGGAGAACGCTTCCGGCGCGACGATCCACAAGACTTGCGGGAGTGAATTGCTCGCGACATCCTGCTTCAGGATGTGGAAGTAGTCGTCGCCCGTGCTCGCGGTCGTGCCGCGGCGCGCTCTCGTACAGCGGGCTGCCGGGCTGCGCGTTCTGATACTGCGTGAAATAGAGCAGCAAGTTGTCGCCGTAGTTGCCAATGTACGCGTCCGACGTCCAGCCCCACGAACCGTTCTTGTCGAGACCCGTGCTTTCGTCCTGATAGATCTTCCACGAGATGCCCGCCTTTTCGAGCACTTCGAGGAACGTCGACCAACCGTAGCCGGCCTCGGCGTTGTCGATCACCGGGCCGCCGTCCGTGCCGTCGTTGCCGACGTAGCCGGTCCACATGTAGTAGCGGTTCGGATCGGTCAAGGTGCTGGTCGCGCAGTGATACGCGTCGCAAATCGTGAAAGCGTCGGCGAGGCGATAGTGGAACGGGATATCATCGCGACGCAGGTACGCCATTGTCGTCGTGCCCTTGGCGGGCACCCAGCCGTCGTAGCGGCCCGCGTTGAACGCGGCCTGATCCGTCACCCAGTCGGGGGGCAAGTCCTGAATGAACTGCAGGCCGAGGTTCGATGCGGTCGGATGGAACGGCGGCACTTCGCCCACGCCGGCGGCGAGCGGCTGATGGAACACCGTCTTACCGTTCTTCAACGCGACCGCAGCCTTGTCGCCGTAGCCGCGCACGCCGCGCAGCGTGCCGAAGTAGTAATCGAATGTGCGGTTCTCCTGCATCAGCACGATGATGTGCTCAATATCCTCGATCGAGCCGTGGCGATTGTTGGCCGGAATCGCGAGTGCCTGGCGAATGCCGACCGGCATTACGTTGAGCGCTGCGGTGGCGCCTGCGACTTCCAGGCTCGCGCGCAGAAAGTCACGTCGGTTCTTGTTTGTCATTCGAGTCGTGGGGAGTTGAGATTGCGTTTAGTCGACCCTATGAATCACGGGAGTCGCCAGTGCGTCAGAAGTGTTCCGCGCGGCGGCTGCGTGATCCGCCTGACATGGTGACTCGCCCGAAGTGGCCTGGCGAGCCCAGTCCTGAAGCTGATTCGATTGAAGCGCTTGCGATTGCGTTGTGTCGTTGCTGCTCGCGGATACCTGGGGAGACGATTCGCGCCAGCAGACGCTGACGGCTTAAAGCGGTCGGCATGATGATCTCCGACGCGTTTCGCGCTGTTCCATGAGAGCGCAGGAAGATTAGCCATCCCTTATGTAATCAATGTGACCAAACTGCAAACGACCGATATGCGCCTGTATCATCGCGTGCTTCGCTCGTGTTGCTTCGTTTCTCTCGCGAGCGCTTCGCACTATCTGGACAACCATGAACCATTCATTCAGTGAATCAGAACGTAAGGCTGTCTATCGCGCGATCCAAGAGCGGCGCGACATGCGCCACTTCACGCGCGAAACGGTTGCACCTGCGGTGTTGCAACGCCTGATCGATGCCGCGCTACATGCGCCGAGCGTGGGCTTCATGCAGCCGTGGCGCATCATTCGCATCACTAGCGATGCGTTGCGCTCGCGTCTGCATGCGGTGGTCGAACGCGAGCGATTGCTCACCGCCGATGCGCTCGGCGAACGTCGCGACGCGTTCATGGAATTGAAAGTAGAGGGTATACGCGAGTGCGGCGAAGTACTCGTGATGGCGCTCATGGACAAGCGCGAGCAGCATGTATTCGGGCGGCGCACGTTGCCGGAGAT
Source organism: Candidatus Burkholderia brachyanthoides (assembly GCA_001235855.1). Classification (GTDB taxonomy): domain Bacteria; phylum Pseudomonadota; class Gammaproteobacteria; order Burkholderiales; family Burkholderiaceae; genus Caballeronia; species Caballeronia brachyanthoides. The sequence continues at coordinate 3,288 of LFJI01000244.1, read as the reverse complement.
GGATCTCGCATCGGTCTCGTGCGCAATCCAGAACATGTGGCTCGCCGCGCGCGCCGAAGGGCTCGGCATGGGCTGGATATCGCTATTCGATCCGCACGAGATCACGACGCTGCTCGCGATGCCGCACGGCGCGCGCGCGATCGCGATCCTGTGCGTGGGTCACGTCGAGCGCTTCTACGATGCGCCGATGCTGGAGACGCAGCAGTGGGCCAAGCGCCGTGCCATCGAGGAATGCGTGTTCGAGAATACGTGGCCTGTGGAGCCGCGCTGAACGAATCAGAACCGTTCGAGCATGCCGATCTGCACGCCGCGCACCGGCGCGCCCGGATACGACGGCGTGAGTCCGACCACATTCACGCCGCGCAACGTGAAGGTCGCGTCGCCGCGATTGCGCAGCCAGCCCGCGCTTGCATAGAGCAGCAGCGTCTTCGACATATCGCATTCGCAGGCCGTGCTGAACTGGTCGGCGTCGTTGTCGCCGCCGGAGCGGTCGCGAAGATACGTATAAACTGAAGCGATGCGCGAAAGCGCGACGTCACCGCATACATCGTGGAGACCGATGCGCCGTCGTTGTGATAGCGCGGCGTGCCGCCATCGCCGTTGAAGAATGAAAGATAGCTCGTCACCGGGCCGTACACGAAAGACACGCCAGCGAGATTGGCGCGCAACGCGCCGTCGCCGTGCGTCTGCTGATACGCATAGGAAAAGCGCAGCGGCCCGTTGCGATAGTCGAAGGTTTCGATCGCGTCCGCGAGTCCGTTGCCGTCCGTCGTGCCGTCGCGCAGCGAGGCTTGCAGCGTCATCGAGAAGCCGTTTAGATATTGGGCGACAGATACGTGATCGCATCGCTCTCGTAGGGCGTGATCTTCGAGAGATTGTCGAGACCGGAGGCGATGGTGCCCGCGCCGAACGCATCGAGATGGCCTTTGAACGGAATGTAGATGGGCGAATACTGACGCCCCGCCCTCACCGTTTCCCATGGGCGGCCGCCCACGCCTATCCACGCTTGCCGGTTGAAGAGCGTGCCGTCAGCGGAACTGAATCCACTCTCGAGTTCGAACAGCAGTCTAGTGCCGCCAGCCAGATCTTCCGAGCCGCGCACGCCCCAGCACGACCCGCGATACGCGCCCGAGTCCATGCGCGCGACATACCCCGCGCCGGGATTGGTCACTTCGATGCTGGTATCGAGACTGCCGTACAGCGTGATTGAACTTTGCGCGCAGACCGGCAACGCATGCACGGCCAGCGCGACGAACGCGACGCGAATGAAAGGGAAGCGCAAGCCTTAGCCTCGTTGGGTAAAAATCGGAACCAGTGCATTCTATTGGCTTCGCGCCGCATGCAAAACGGTTATTCCATTTCCGTATGCGCTTCGATGCCGCTCAAAGCGTGTCGAGCTTGCCCAGCGAGATTTACGCATGTTCGATGGCGGCATCCACGAGGTTTTCAGCGGAACGCATGCCTTCCGCCGATGCTGCGAGCGACTTCAGGCGTCCGTCGATCAGCAGCGTGACGAGGCCGTGCACGAAGGCCCATGCGACCGTCATCGTGACGGCTTGCGCGGCGGGCATACGGCCGGAGGTGCTCTTGCCCGGCGGCACTGATGCATCGCCGAACACGCCCGCCAGCGCGCGGCCCGCGACCCGGCGCGACTCGATCAGTGCGGGTCGATCGCTGTCGAGCATCTCGTTGCGCGACATGAGACGCATGAGGTCGGGGTTCTTCAGGGCGAACGCCACATAGCCGCGCGCCTTCGGCTTTTTCGGCCATCGTCGCGGCCAGACGCAGATTGCCGAGGGCGGCGAGTTCGCTGATGAGCACGCTGGCGGTGTCGCCGAGATGATGCTGCGGAGCCGTGTGCGACACACCCGCTTCCCGCGCGATGGCGCGCAGCGTCAACCCACCGATGCCGTCGCGGCGCAGCACCGTTTCCGCCGCATCGAGCAGCGCGTGCGGCAGCGATCCGTGGCGATAGGGCTTGGCTGCTTCGGGGGTTTTCTTCGCGGTCTTCCGGCTGGCGGTCTTTTCGTTCATTGACGTGTCTTGCGTTTTATCTTTCCAATGTAAAATTTGTGGCGAAGATAGGCTTTCGCGTCAAGCTCAGCGTCAACGGCCAAGCATCATTCGATGGGCGTGCCGTCCTTGTGCACGAAGCAGCCATCGGCGTTGGCGCTTTTCATATCGACGTCGGAACACGTCGTGAGATCTTCATGGACGCGCGAGCCGACTTCGAGATACAGCGCTATGCGCGCCGATCGATTGATCATGTGATGACCGTTGCCCGTGCCCTTGGGAAACGCGGCGCAATCGCCCGCCCGCAGAATGGTTTGGCCCGCGTCTTCGATCAGCACGAGCTCGCCTTCCAGCACGTAGACGAACTCGTCTTCATGCGGATGCCTGTGACGCTGACTCGACCAGTTGCCCAGCGGAAGCCGCATGAGATTGACGCCGAAATCCGCGAGGCCGCCCGCTTTGCCCAGACGCTGACGAATGCGCGCGGCGCACGGCCGGTCGAACGGCGATGGATACTTCGAGCATCGGCACGGTCGCGAGGTCGATTTTGGGCATGGGCGTGTTCGTCGCGCCAAACGGCGCTTCAAGACGCGTCGGCCGCGAGTTCCGCGCGCAGTTCGCCGATCGATACCGCGTCGCTCTTCGGCGCATTCGCGCCGCTCACGCGCACGAAGGAAACGACGAGCCCGTGCGGATCGCTCAGGCCGAGTCTGGACAGTAGATCGGTGACGTCGAAATCGATCGCGTTCTTGCCCTGCTGCTGGGCCGCCGCCAGTTCGAACGCGCCGAGCGTGCCGACGAAGTGCGATTGACCGACGGCATCGACATCGCCGGTGGCGGGCAGATCGAGATAGACGTTGTAGAAGAAACCAGAAGAAACCGCCGCTTTTGGCCGCGGGTGGAATGCTCACGCGATCGAGCACCAGCTTCACGTAACGAAACGTCTGCACGGACGATGCCGGCGATGCGAGCGCATCGCGCAACTGCGTCACCGCCGACGCCTGCAACGGAATGCGCGCGCTCACCGATGCCGCGAGCGCGACATCATCGACACCGCCGAGCGCGCGGCGCGTCGTGGAACCGGCGCGCGCCGCGCTCGTCGCGAAGTGACCAAGCGGCGGGCGCGTGCCGATCGGTGCGGCCTGCGCCTGCACGCGGATCATGCCGCCCTGCTCGTCGTCGGCGTCGTGCATGGGTGCATGGAATAGACCGTATGAACGGCGTGGTGCGTGAGCACTTGCGCACGGTGTTTCGGCGTTATGCGCTGCCCCTGTG